>CAZBUW010000034.1:0-31736 GCA_964495195.1 uncultured Roseburia sp. | reverse complement strand
GTATGGTATAATAGGGAACGTAAAACCCTGCAAAATCCAAGGGATTTTGCAGGGTTTTTCCTTTCAAAAATATCGAAAAACAACACTTTTAATCCACATATTTTTTCTTTTTCAGAAAAAATTCATCAATTCTGTGGAATCTGAATCATCATCAAACGTCTTTTCTCCTAATAAAACCTCTATCGATTCATACTGCTTTTCTGTCAAGGTCAAAACACGAATAGAACCTTTTTTTGGTAAATTCTGTTTTAAACGAGTTTTATGCATTTCAATAGAGTCCGTTCCATTGCATATTCTGGAATAAACAGACCATTGCACCATATGATAGCCATCTTTCAAAAGAAATCTTCGAAATTTTGCAGCCACTTTTTTCTCACTTGCCGTGACGACCGGTAAATCAAAAAATACTAATATTCTCATAAACTTATTCATAACTATGTACCTGCAACTGCATCAATTCCGGCAAATCTAATTCGGTTCTATTTCCCTGCAAGGCACTGCTGTAACTTGCAGCTAACAAATCAATACAATTACTGATAATTCGTTTTTCACCTTTCACAGACATATCATAATTTATAATTCCAAATAAACCACGTTTTATTTCAGGTGTTAATGCATTGTCCACTTCTGCCACATCAAAATGCATTGCTACATATAAATCAACCAATGGTCGAAATGGTTCTATCATATCATCAGCCAAATTATAACTATTCAGCTCACTGCTATGAAAAATGCCGATAGACGGCTCTAATCCATAACAGACTATGGAACGTGCAATCATTCCTCGTACAATTGCATATCCGTAATTCAATGCAGAATTTACAATACATTCATCTCCTCGTGAAAAACCAATTCCAAACAAACTTTTAAAATAGAAAGCTGCTGCTTTTGCCTCCACGTGAGTTCGATCACCGGATTGCACTTCCCTGCTCATTCGAAATAATTCTTCTGAACCTTCTAAATCCAATAACTGTAAGCAAAGTGCCTGATTCTTTATCTTCTGCACCACCACCTGTTGCCACAGCCTTTTCTGCAATGGTTTCGAAATATTCATTTGACATTTTAGGATTTTATAGTGCCTGCTATGCCGAACCATCGGAAGTAACACCGCATTCGGCAAATGTTTCTCGTCGCATACATACAATGCAATTCCATATTCCGCAACTTTCTGCAACAAAAAACTGGACAATATGACAGTTGGATTTTCAATCAAAATACAATTAATGTCCTCTAATGGAAACGAAATTTCTTTTCCGCTGTCAATTACTAATTGCTGATTTTTGATTGAAAGTTTCACATTACTTTCAATCTTAATATTTCGAAATCCCATCTAGCTGCCACACCTCCATTCCTATAGTTTAAAATCCCATTCGTCTCTCGCTCTTTACAACGGAAATATTTCCAAGAACATCCACTTGGCATTTCTCTAATAATTCAAGACTTTGAATTCCCAAATTAACAAATTGAGAACTACTGTCATGCGCAATTCCAGATATACTTGCCGTTGATATACCTGCACTAACATAATAAGCATATATCTCCTTATCTAGTATCTGCCCTCCGCCTACTAAATTCATTTTTATACCTTTCTTGCTCTTAATATGAATCAAATCCCTAGAATACAAGCTAAACAGAAAATTACTATCATCCATTTCTCGCCATTCTTCATATGGCCTATATGCAGTAGACGCCCGATTCGGCAACACTTTCTTCACCACATCCGCTGTATAAATCGGCACAAAATAATATTTTCCATTCTCACGGAACACATCAATCCGCACCATCGAACCGTTTTCTGCAATTCCCGCACCGCCATTTACTGCAACACCAAGAGAAAGTTTCTTGTAAATCTTCACTTTCCGCACTATCGGGCCCTCACTTCCATCAGCTCTTGGCTTATGAAAATCTCCTGCAAATGCTTTTTTTCCGTCATTTCCATACATTTCTAACTGCCGTTTGATTGCATTATAGAGCAACCAATCACTTTCCGGATTAAAATATCCGTCAATCTCACCATCTTTATTCAATTTCAGTTCTTTCAACGGCGTCTTTGTAACTACATATCCCTTCTCTAAACCATTGCCGCCTTCTTTGTAATACTTTGCACTTCGAATTGTATCTGCATGAGCGGCTCCTGTTACCTTATGATTTGGCATTCTGGATACGAAGATTGGTCGTAACGTTCCCGGATTTTCTTTTGATTTTTCCTCTAAAAAACCCGGGTTAAAGATTTCGACCGGGTAATCAATCTCTCTTGCCACATCGAAATGGGTCAGCAAAAAGTTTCTAGGATCTGTTCCCATGCGAACATCTAATTCCGTTTTAAACGCATGCCATGGTCTTGGCACCTGTGCACCATATTTTTCATTCCATTCATCTCGATTAAAAACTTCACCTGTTTCATAATCGAGCAATTGTCCATTCTGCGCATATTCCGTTTCTCTCGCCTGCGAACTTCTTGAAATCTTATGAATCATCCCATCTGTACAGCATGCTACAATTACCGCATCTACTGCATGATGTGTATCCGTTTCACGATTTTTAGGCTGTAAGCCCCAGCGTTTTCTTAAATAGGACGTAATCGCACCATTTACCGCCGTTACATGTTTTTTCTTCTCTGGATTAAAAAACGGCTCCATCTCCAGATTTTTCCGAATCATATTATAAACTACGGTTGTAATATATTTTGTGTCATTTAAATTACGCTCTTTGAACTGTTCCCTGTCCTCTTTCGTAATTGTCTGTTTCAATAGTTTTTGACGTTTCCTGTAATCCCCAATGACCCTGTTTACATTTGTCTCAAACAGATTCCACTTCTCAGTATCCTGTCCAAAATATTCATATGGAGTACGATTTCCCTTCTGCCTGTTCTCCTGCGATGTTACCAATACTTTATTTCGATAACTGTCATCAAACGTGATACTATATGGAAGAATATGGTCAATATCATATCCGGGTTTAAAAAGCTCGTCTAAGGGTATTGTCTTTCCAGAATACAGGCAAATGTGCTGTTGCTCCTGCCACAAACGATATTTTATAATATCCTGCCCTGTTGGATTAACAATGCCAAGTTCCTGTATCTCTTTTTTGATTTTTTCATTCTCTCCGCCACGCTCTTTCATCTGCCTGTCCATCTTTTGGCGCTCCTGAAAATTTTTTGACATCTCTCTTGCCAACTCAATATTAATTGCCTGAGGACTTCCATATTTTTGAATAATGCCATTTATCACTTTTACCGTCTGAGAAACAGAACGTTTAACCACCGGATTCGTAATATCATTAATAATCGAAGTGATTTCTTCCCCCTTTAAAATTTTCAACTTTTCCCCGGTTCCATCCGCTTTAAAATCATATCCCGCTGCCTCGCAGGCCTTATCGTATGTCATTCCACCCTTTAAAAATGGAATCACTTTTTTCATCGCTTTCAAGGAAAGATGTTGAAACTTCGTCGGAGATAGCTCCAATAATTTTTCGATATCCTCCTGTTCTAAACCCAATTCTTTCAAACGGGTTGTTCTGCTATCATCATTTTTATAAAGTGTTAAAATTGTACCTATCTTATCAAATAAATCGCCAATTTCTTCTTCCTGCAAGCCCTCTAAAAAGTATCCGATGCGTTTTTTATACTCATAATAATTTGGCATACTTACGAATTTTGCCTTTTCCGTATTCCTAATTCGCTGTTCTTCCGTATCGTCCTTGGATTTCGCGCTGTAATTTAAACTATTAAATTTATCTTCTTCTGCAAGATTCAATCTTTTGCGAACTGCTGCATAACTGACTTCCCTCTGATTATGTAAAAGTTCAAGAATCGGCTCACGCTCTTCCTTCGTTAAAAAACGACTTTCCCCGCTTTTCCGAACCAAACGGAGATTATTTATTTTCTGCAATGCCACAAAAAGTTCTGCCGTATAGGTTGCTTTTGCAGCTCTATTCTCTTCCGGCTCTAAGGTGCATTTTCCAACTTTGTCGGCAAATCCCTCCATCGCATAGGGACTTGGCGTTCCATCGCTCTGAAATCCCGGTCCCATATCAAATGAACGCTGACTTGTCATAATCTCAAGATACTTTTCTTCTAATTTCTCTGTCGCTTTCTCGTTCCCAAGAGACCTTTGGCATGCAAAAATCTTTTTTACCTCTTCCACGAGCATGGCGCGCAAAATTGTATGGCGGTAATCTTCCGCTTTATTTCTTGGCGTCAAAAGATATCCACCCTCCGCACACGCACATGGTGTTTTGAAAGAAATGTCACAATACATCATTTCTCCGACTGTACGATAGCCCTTTTCCTTCATCAACACTTCATTTTCGGAAGTTGCCTTCAAAACTTTTCCATTGGCATCCTCTTTCAGCTCCGCTTTTCTATTTGACTGAAATCCTCTGTGCTTTGCAATATGTATCAAAGCCTGCGCCAATTCTTCACCCGATAATTTACGGTCTAATGCCTCATAACGAAGCTGATAGACATTCGGCAAATCAGCTGAATGATATCTTTCCATAAAAGTGTCAATCTGAATCAGCCCTTCTTGCTGTAACAGATATTTAATCCTGTCCAATCTGTGTTTTCTGCGCCCTAATCTTCTTCGCGACGACCTTGCTGCTCTTCTTGGCCCCGCCAGAGACTCTCCTGTCTTCGGCTGCTCTGCCTTATCAAAAATGCGAACCCCCATATCTATGATGTGTACCGGTTCATCCTGACTGTTATTCTGCAATACTGCCCACCCGACAGACGCAATTCCAATGTCCAACCCCATTCTGTAATAAAATTTCTTTTCCTCCATACCGTCTCTCCTTTCCTATTTGAACCATTTTCTATGGGACAAATCGTATTTATTAAATGCACTTAAATAAATCCTGATAAAAGATAATCCCATTCCTAAGAATGGGATTAGAGCTTTTAGGTATTCTACCTTATTGTAGAAACCTGTTATTACTTGGTATGTTATAATTCTTTTTCATTATACAACGTTTGTTTGTAGTTGTAAAGTACATATTCGCCCTAATCTTATCCATTTTCTCCAAATCGTTCCACCAATGCCATAATATTTGCTGTTTTATCATCGGAATAAGCATCCACGATATCGGCTTTCCGCACTACCAGTCGCTCGTACAATTCCTCTACCCCACCACGGACATAGTCGTTGAACATATTTTGATACCGCACAAATTCCTGCTGATTTTCAGCTCCCCGAAATGCTAATTTTACACATTCCTCATTTGAAAGTTTTCCACCGTTTTCAATCATTATCATCATCTGCATGATAAAATCCAAGTCTTCCTTCGCCTTTATCATCTGCTCCGGGAAAATACTTCTCGGCTCAATCGGAGAGTAATCCTCCTCGGCTTTCCGCTCCACCCGAAAACCAATAACCGCTGCTAAAATGTACAAATCAATCAATCTTTTGAAATATGTATGTTCATAATCATTTAGTTTTTGCAGTTCATCCGCCATCCGGGCATGCTTCCCTTTAAACTCAAACTCTTTTTTGAAAAATTCATAACTAGCCATCGATGCCACCTCCCATTTTCTCAATTGAGGCGTAGGACTTGTCCGCCTCTTTTTTGATATAATAGGATTCCCCTACAAACTCATCTAATCCTGTATAACTCCAATCTTTTTTCAACATAAAAATAATCACCTGTTCTGATACTTCCGGAAGAACTTTTGCAATCAAACTGATATTTTCCGCCCCGAGTTTTGAAAAAGGACCATCTAATACGATGGGTAGCGTATCGCTCACAATCCCCTGTTTTTCCTCTTTTTTTCTGCGGCTGTACTCCATAATTGTCACAATAAAGGCAAAATTTCTTGCAATCTTTTCTCCCTCCGACAGGTTTTTCTCTTCTCTGAAACCGATATCCGTCTTATAAAGCATTTGAATCACATACTGCTCCGTCAACTGAATTTTTTTATCTTTCGCATTGAACATACGCTCAAAATTCTTTTGAATCTGCTGATTCAGCTCCAAAAAAACCTTCTTTTCCTGTTCATCAAAATCCTGTTTCATCGATTCGTATAGTTGCTCTGCGATTTCCTCCCGACGACGCCATTTTGCATTTTCCTCATTCTTTGCCTCCTGGCTTCGCATATCCGCCTCAACCTGTTCAATCCGTCGCTTACAAGAGGTAATCTGCCCTTTCAGCTCTCCTTTTTTACTGCTCTGATTCTGCACTTCCATCTGATAGCCGCGCAACAGACGCTTCTTTTCTGCAAAATCTATCTGCTCGTCCATTTTCTGTTCTAATGCTGCAATCTGACTGCAGGTCTCTTCATAATCCTGAATACTGTCATCCACTCTCTGCGCCGTCTCTTTTAATTCTTCCACAAATCCCTCGGTACGGTTCGTCCAGCGGTTTACGGTGCATTCAAACTCTCCCAACAATGAGCCCATATCCGCCGGTGGAAGATAATTTCTCTGTTCCATCAAACACTCCAATGCTTTGGAATGTTCCGTAATCGGCGTTCCACAGATACAGGTTCCCGATTGGATGATATAATCAATCGACGCCTGACGCATATGCGGAATATCACGGCGTTCCCCTGCCACTGATTTTACCATTTTAAGCGATGCCCGCATCATAGGCTTTGCCAAAAGCATATATGCTTTATCACTAAATTCATTCACCAGCGATTTATAATTTGTCAACCCGCGCTCCGCCTGGGATCGCTGAATGACGCGAAGCTGCTTGTACTGATTTTGCATCACTTCCGTATTATGATTTGCCTCAAGATATTGGTTCATCTCATCACATTTCTTTTGATAATTAGAAATATTGATATCACAAATCTCGACATCTTTCTGAAACTTTTCAATCTCACGTTCTAAACGATTTCGCTCTGCTTCTAAATTATCATACATGGCTCCCGAACCGGATATTTTTCCTTTAAATTTACGAATCACGGAATTTGCCCCCATGTCTTTCAGATGGCTCATAGCCGCCTGATAGGAGGAAAGCCCTGTCAGTGCATGGACAGAGTCTTTGATGTTTTCCTTTACGCCATTGACCGTCACATCATTCCATCGCTCCCCGTCAAACAAAAAATAGTGCGACAAATCTTTTGGGAACAGTTCATTGATGACTTCCTGCACTTTTTCTTTTTCAACTTCAACTGAGACTTCGGTCTGTTCGAGCTCCGATTCTTTCATCGTGAGCTTTTTCTGAAATTCTTTTGCAATCATTTTTGGAAATGCTCTGGTATACTCCACTTCCCTTAAAATAGTGTACTGCTTTTCCTCATCTTCCGCCACGATTTCAACCGCGACATCCGCCCTGCTGTTCGCATCCATCATTGCAAGAATATCATTATTCAAAAGCAAGTAATCTTCCTGACTTTTTCCTCGCTCCGCTAAAATCGCCCCGTAAAGACACCAACGGAACGCCTGCGCTATCGTTGTTTTTCCTACTGTGTTGTCCCCTAAAATAACCGTTACATTCTTGTTCGGATCACAACTGAACCAAATTTCATTGTTCCCCTTATACCGCATAAAATTTTTCATTGTAATACGTTTAAATTTCATCGTTTCCTTCTCCTCTGTCCTGCACTGTGAAACAAACTAGAATCTCATTTTAGAATACTCTATTATAACTTTTTGAATTTCATTTGACATTGTAGTATCTGATTTTGCCTTACTTCTAATATTTTTCCGCTCCATCCGCAGCACTTCCAACTTTAGCGTTCGCAACTGATCATCAGATAGTTTTTCCATTGAAACCTTCTCCTCTCTTCAATTTTTTTTCATCTTTGATAATTCGTAGAATTCAACTACATCATCACATTGCAAATTTGTTCGATAAAGTCCCAACAGGTCCGCACAGATACTTTGATATCTATTGTGCAGAAATGTTTCCAATTCATCGCGGTCTGCTTTATCAACCTTGCTGATATTTAAAACACTTAATGTTCCTGTGTCACATAAATTTATATAATCTCTCAGCCGCGTATTTGATATAATTCGATTTGCCGTTCCTGAGATATATACAAAATTTAATGGAGAATTATATTTATTCAGTGTATCCATTCTCTCTTTCTTCTGAACATCCGACTCCCCGGATGGAACTGTATTCAATTCCTTTTCAATATCCTTATAATGAGTCGAAATCTCTCCTATCGGCATAATATGATGTCTCTGCAAGATTTCTTTATTCTCCGCTTCGTAAAAGACATCAATTTTCTTTTGCTTATACTTTTTATCTGCACCCTTTTTCAATAAATCCATATAGGTACGCGCAAGCATAAATTGGCACAACGTTTTTCCCAACACATTTTCCGGTTCGATGAACTGATTCTCCCCCAACAAAATTTCTTCATTTGCAAATTTATCATCACAAAAAGTATGGTTGCACAAATTTATAATATAATCCGGTCTATATGTGGAACTTTCAATCTGTTCTCCGAGACCATTGAGTATTTCCAGAATCTTTCTCATATTATCCTGAAAAGCTGAATTCTGTTCCCGCTTAAATTCTCCTGAAAAAATAGCTGCCCAATACCACGCTTCTAAATAATTGCAAACTTTTTTACTGTAAAAAAATCTGTCCTCTGAAAAAATAACTGCCAACAATACCAACACCAGCTTGTATTGAATCTCAGATATTTTTCGTATACCGCATTTAAGCTGTAAAAATAAGCAAGCTCTGTCAATTCCCTTTGCAGCCCGCTTTACCAGCCCTTCAATATCGCATGGTTCAATTTTTTTGAGCAGATATTCTCCCTTTGTCACACCAGACGTAATATTTTTTATCTTTTCCATATCTACAAGATGAATCTCTTTGTTGCTGTCCATGAAAAAATGAAGCGTACCCATTACTCCCATAAGCGCCTCGCAGTATGTGGATGCCAATTCGCTCTCCGCCTCATCCCATCCGCCTAAAAATTTGGAAGCCGAATATTCTTCCCTGTCCTCCATATAGCTTCGATATGCGTTCGTCTGACATTGTGCACAATTTTCAACAAACACCTCATACTCCTTCTTGTGGTCTTCAAATATATATTTTTTTACCACACTCAATAAGTTATCGTCGCCTCCATTGGTTGCAGCACGCGCAAGAATCAAATCAAAAATGTCTAATGATTTTCCTCCGAGATTTAAATTTTCATAAATGTCAATTGCCCGCAAAATGTTCGCCTGAGGCACTTCAATCTTATACAATTCCATCTCCTCAATACACGAAAATAGAAATTCGCCCATGTCACGCGCCCAATCTGTCGCCCTTTTTTCAAACCGTTCCAAGCAGATTTTATATAATTCTGATGCCTCATCGCGAACTGTATGTTTTCCACTCGAAAAATCCTTGGTCAGTTTTTCGGCGACATCCTCCTCAATTGCACATCTATTTATGATTTTCTCAACTTCGCTAAGATTTACTGTCCCTTTGATTTCTCTTAAGATATCCGCTTTATATTTTGATGCAATTCGCTTCAAAACAGCCTCAAATCGATTTCTGTGGCTCATACTTTTCTTTGTCGCTGCCCCATATAGATAATAAAGCGGCAAAATATAATAATCTTTCCCTTCGTCCACCGCAGTGCAAAATTCAGCCAATTCTTCTTCACTTACATTCTCAACATCCGTTCCTAAAATATTCTTTTTCCGGTCACTGTCTAAAAATGTAATCCAATCTAAAATTTCCTCCGTCGAATATTTCGGGTATACTTTTTCTCTGATTTCTGCGGGTGCAAGCAAAGTATTCCAACCAAATAAATCCCTTTTCCCCTCTGCATAATGAAAAGTTGGCAGTTTTAAAAAATACCTTCTCTTTAGAGACGGCGAGACAAATTCCCCCTCACCTTTTGCTAATTCAAACAACATATTGGAAAAAAATGCTGTCAAAACCGTCACTCTCTGCTGTCCATCCAATAGTGCCTGCACATTCCCACTGTTTTTTTCAAACACAGGCTTTCTATTTTTTAATCCAATCTTTTTACAGCCATATTGATTGGGATTTACCTCCAAAAGTAAAATAGTTCCAATCGGTAACTTGGTTAATACAGATGCAATCAATGCCTTTTGTTTGTTTTTGTCTCTCCAGACAAATCCTCGCTGGAAATCCGGCAGGATAATTCTGTCCTCGCATACATCACTCACTAATTCTTTAAATTCAACCGGTTCAAATTTTGTCTTTCCCATCTTCTTCTCCTACCCTTCTGCAATCTCTCTGACCGCGCCAGCCAAAAGTTCCACTTCCTCTTCCGTCGTATATCTTCCAACGCTCGCCCTCACCACACCCAAATACTCCCTGTCCTCAATCAGGTCGTGCACATACGGTGCACACTGGTAACCGGTTCGGACCGCAATCTTGTAGTCCTCATCTAAAATCATTCCCACGTCCGACGCCTGATAGCCGTCGACGTTGAATGCCACGATTCCGATATGCTCCTGCTGTCGTCCGGGGACGTAGAGTGTCACGCCCGCAATCTCCCGGAGTTTCCTCACCAAAAGTTCCGTCAGGTGCTGCTCGCGCAGGGACAACTCCTGCGGATGCAGTGTCTGAAGTGCGGCATACAATCCATTGATTGCGACGATGTTTGGACTGCCGGGCTCATAATTTACAACGTCGTTTGTAGTCATGGACAGATTCAGGGAATCGCTTCCCGTTCCCCCCGCCAAAAAGGCATTCAGGCGATGCGCCGGATTCTTGAGAAAGCCGCCGACTCCAAACGGTCCGTAGAGCGTCTTATGTCCGGCAAAGATATAAAAATCGGCATTCAATTTCTCCCAGCGGAATGGAATCAGCCCCAGCGCCTGTGCGCCGTCTACGACGACTGTCGCCCCGTATGTCTTAGCGGCTGACGCCACCTGCTCCACCGGAACCCTGTAGCCGATCACATTGCTGACATGTGTCATTGCGACGACAGTCGGCTTTTTCCGGGAAAACTGATATTTAATCTTGTCGAGATCGAGTGTAAAGTCCCCGGCTGACGCCTCGAGCATTTCGATGGAAAAATGATATTTCTCCTGAAGCCCATAGAGCACGCGCATAACGGCATTGTGTTCATACGGCGTCACGTAGACCACATCCCGCTCGCTCCAATGTAATCCACCGAAAATCTGATTTGATGCAACAGTAGCAGAGGCTGTCAAAACAACCTCTGCCACTCCCTGCGCCTTTACCAATTTTAAAATTGCTTCCTTTGTGTCCGCAATGACGGACGCCGCCTTCTGTGCCAGAGCATAGGAACCCCTCCCGGCATTTACGGCGAAATGCCGGTTTGCATCGTCCATTGCAGCATAGACCTCCTCCGGTTTTGGATAAGTCGTCGCCGCGTTGTCAAAATAAACACATGTACTCAAAGTCATTCATCCTCCCGTCTATTGCAGCAAGTGTTCAAGTGTCTGCACAAGCACTGCCACCTTCTGGTTCATCTCTAAGGTATCCCCGAATTCCTCTAACGCATCCTCGATTGCATTCTTGAGATAGTTGCTTGTAGAGTCTGTAATATCCGCTTCAAAGCAGCGCTCCATCTCATT
Organism: uncultured Roseburia sp.; assembly: GCA_964495195.1. Taxonomy (GTDB): domain Bacteria; phylum Bacillota; class Clostridia; order Lachnospirales; family Lachnospiraceae; genus Roseburia. The sequence goes on along the minus strand of CAZBUW010000034.1, from coordinate 20,265 downwards.
TCCCTGCGCATCTTTTAAAATAATCCGGTTCTTCCCCTGCGCGTCCGCTTTCACCTCGGAAATCTGCTCCACCTCCGATTTGACTGCCCGAAGTTCCGCCTCAAACGATTCAACCGCCGCATCATTCCAGTCTTCCAGATACATATCCATTACAATTTTAGTCAGATCAGATACAATCTCTTCTTCGTTGTTTGTCGTCAGATTTTCAAGATATCCCATAAATCTATTTAATGTCGTAGTTAAAATATACGTCTTTGCAGCACCGCTCTGTCTGCGGTACCAGCCTCCCAAAACAGCCTGAAGGCTCTCGTTTTCTTTTGCGCCGAATATCTTTTTTATCCTTCCTGCAATATCTCCGGACAGTTCTGCCAGCTTGCTGTCCATCTGATTTTTCACCGCGGTGAGTTTCTCTGTCGTATCCAAATATTCACTCGTCCCAAGCACAGACGGGATTTTCTCGAATAGAAGCTCATGTGGATTGACCTCCGCTCTCCTTAGGAGGTTGCGGATTCCCTTTACGGCGCCCTGATATTCTTCCGGGTAAGAATCCGTGATTGCCGCGTACTGCGGCAGAGAACGGTACCATCTCTGCATACATGCCGTCACACCGCCAATCCGGTTCTTTTTGGTAAGTGCAAGTCCGCCCTTCTCACAAAACAGCTCTTCCAGCGTCTCTAAGTAGCGGTTCTTTGCCACAGTCTCCGCTTCAATATAGAGCTGATACTTCTCCGGAAACTCATTGATGTTATTTAGCGTCTCCACCGACATCTCCATCTCTTTCTCCCGCAAATAGATGACCGGTGTTCCCTCGACTAAGGAAAGTTTCTTTGCCAGAAAAAGCGGAAGCACCCCTTTTCTCGTGCCCGTCCCCTGTCCAAGAAGCCGCGCGTACAGTTCACCGAATCTCCCCTTTTTCCCGGCGCAGTCCTCCCGGAAAAAGGTGTCTATGATATCACAGACCTTCGCGACCCCCTCGTCCTCTTTCGTATGCACAAAGGACGCACGGTACACCATTGACTCCGGGCTGCTCCCCGTCAGGTAATCGGTACAGTCCTCCCCGTCGAGCAGTCGTTTGATGACAGCATTTCTGGCGCGCAAATACTGTCCTTCGACTTTTCTGATATTCAAAAGTTCGTGGTTTACCTTCGGGGAGAACGCATAGTAATCGTAACAGATATCGCTCAGTATCTCGTTCAGTCTCGCCCGCGTCGTCCCGCGTTCCGCTTCCTTCCCGGCGCGCATGATTACGACATTCCCGTTCTCCGCGAGAAAATTTTCCTCGATTGCGGCATTGATTTCAAACACCAGATCTTCCTCGTAGAGATGCAATTCCTGCAACAGCACCTCATTTCCATCGATAAAAGACGTATCTTTTTGAAGCGAGCGGACCGCCTGCAGGCGGTTGAGATTCTCCCTCTGTAAAAAGGGCTGTTCAGACAAAAATAACAGCACCCTCTCATCCCCGAGCCCGTCAAGCTTCTTCTGCAGCAGTTTTTTATCTGCGGTCTTCTCTTCCCACGGAAGCAGAATCAGCTTCCCATCCGCAAAGGATTCCTCAAACAGATACCCGGTATTTTCCAGCTGCAAAAATTCCTCCGGTGTTCTGTATTCATACTGAAAATATCGGGTGATGGCATACTCCTGATTGTACTTTTTCGGAAGTTCATATTCTAATTCCGACACTTCCCTGATGCTCGCAGAGAACGCCAGATGTTCCCTCCCCGCAGCCATCGCCTTTTTGACAGCCTCCTCAAGCCCGGCTCCCGCGGCTTTGCGGAATCCATAGATGCCCTGGCTCGCCCGGTAGACAATGAGTTCCTTTTGTATCAGCGAATCCATCGTCCGCTCAAAAAGTTCCTCGTCCATCGCAAGCCCCTGCCGGATTTGCAGTTTTCTCGCCGGAAGCTCCTCCTCTCGGTGAATCATCCGGATGACAGCCATCGCCTTGATGACCCTCTTCTCCTCCTCCGTCTCCACCCGCTCGAGTGCATATTCGGCAACCAGCCACTCCGCATGAATCTGCTGCAAGTCGTTGTTCTCCCGAAACAGCGCCCGGAAATAATCGTAAATCTTGTCGACCCCCACCATTCCGGTCTGTCCGTTCTTTAACAGCCACGGCAGACTTCCCTGTCCTTCGTCCGCCAAAAAGGTAAAGATTGTTCTCTCGTTCTGCGCCACCTTCTCGCTGATTCGAAGCAGGGCGTACGCCGCCACCGGAGTCAGCGGAAAACAGCCTCTTCCCAGAACTTTCCGAAATTCGTCCTCCGTAAACATTTTGTGAAAGCACGGCAGCGACAGCGCCCCTTCCATCAGATTGCGGTACTGCTCATTTTTCTCCAGCTTCTCATATGCTCTCCCGAACTCCGGCTCCTTCTTGCCGATGGTATCTGCGACAAGCTCATAGTTGTTCTGTGCGGAAATGACAAATTCAATCTCGCGGATTCTTCCCTCCACACCGCGGAATGCGTTGACAGCGCTTCGGTCCAGCCCCTTTGTATACTCGCGGATACTCTTATGGGCGACCATCGTCAGCATCAGCTCCCCCTGCTTTCCGGCGTTTGCAAGCTCACACATCTCCTGTAAGATTTTCATATCGCGTGAGAACGTCTGCGGATCATGTCCTTCGAGATATTTGCTGAACTCGTCAAATACGATAAAAATTCCGGTATAGTGATGTTCCTCCCGCAGCGCGCGGATAATCTGCGGATAGACCTTCATTGCCTCCTGCTGCAAGAGCGGTTCAAAGCTGCTCCCCGCTGTGAGTGCAGGATAGAGTTCGCGAAACAGGGCGAGCGCCTCCTTCTTTTGTCCCTCCAGCTCCTTTGTCAGCTCCCCGACACTCTTTCCCTCGCTCTCCAATCGCTCTTTCAACTGCCGGTAGGTCGACGGATATTGTACCTTCCAGTTTTCGATGGTTTTGACCGCTTCGGAGTAATAACTCTCCGGCGACAGTTGTTCGAGTCCTTCCCGCACCAATGCCTCACGGAGTGCAAAAATAAAAGCCTGATTTAAGTTCTCTCCTGCATTCCCTGACACCAAAACAGGGAGGTAACATCTCTTTGCCGTCACCTTTTTTATCTGCTCTGCCATCTCCCTATCTGCCGCCTGCATCTTTGATATCAGGGCTTCTCCCTGCGATTTCTCTCTTCCGAGCAGAGCGAGCAGAACGAGCAGGAGATGTGATTTTCCTTTTCCGTACGGCCCGATTAAAATTGTGGCATTCTCCGATGCTCTCCCTGACACACTCTCCAGATAGCGCTCTAAGATTGCGAGTGAAGAGCGGGTCGGTATATAACTTCCAATCCGCTCATAGTTTCCAAGATCCAACTGCAGATTGACCGATTTTCGGAAATTGTGATTGATTTGAATGAGAGCCATTAATTCTTTCATCTTTGATAACCATGCCTTTCTCCCGTGCATCAAGCCTCGCTTTTACACGTTTATTTCTCCCCTGCGTAATACCGTTCCACAGCTTCCTCCGCAGACATTGCAGTCTTCAGATAGACCATATCAAGTCCTGCCGTGTGATTGACTGTAATCCACTCTTCCTTCTCTAACCGCCCTATCATTTCCATCAGTCCGGTTCGCTTCAACTGATATATTCTCCCCGGACCATCCTTTCCATCCAGCAGCTCGTCAATGCTGACGGAGGACGCATCCCCCATCTGCTTCTTCATCGCATACCAGACGGCCTCCACCGGAAGGTGCGTCAGATCGGGCTGTCTGCGTTCCACACTCTCCCCGTTCCTTCTTAAAAGCTGGTATTTCCCGAACGGACTGACATTTTTTTCCTCGGGATTTCCCTCTTTCTCCGTCTTTTTCAGGTACATGTGCAGGATGGCATCACAGTCGCTCTCCACCGAACTCTCCGTAATCTTTCCGTCCGGCACGATATCGCGCGCCAGATTTTTCATCTCGTCGTACAGAATTTTTCTGTCGAATTCCTCATAGGCAAAACGATTGAAAAAAAGATTCCACGCGGTGGCAAACGCCTCGTTTCGGACAATGTTGCAATGCACCAGCCACAGGGAGAGGTCTTCTTCGAAATACGGGTCGTTTGCGAGGAGTACCCTGCCCAGCCACGCCAATTCCAGCTCCTCCCTCGGCACATCCTTCGTCAATCCTGCGCACTTCATCCAGTAGCGGATTGCCTTTGCCATGTTCGGCCCAACCCCCAGCGCATCTGCGCCGGAGTTTGTCGCAAAGATTCTGTGATTGCGGCTGACGGCAAAGAGACCTTTGTTCAGCCAGCCCTCGCGGATGGTAAAGCTCTCATGCCCCTTGAAACGATATTTATTTTTCTCCGCCAAAAGTCTCACCTCTCTCATTCCTCTTGATTGTCAACACTTTTCTCATATAGCATCCTGCGGTAAAATGATTGACACACTCCCCGCATCTTCTACATTTGTCGTCAGATATCCGGTAATCCACTGTCCCGTCCTTTTTTTCTTTCACCGTCAGCGCATTGAAGCGGCAGACGCTCTCACAGGCAAGACAGCCCATACACATCTGATATTTCGTAATCTGACACTTCACCCGCTCCTCCGCTGTCTTTAAATCGGACGCCCCCGCAATATGCGGATCGACGATTGTCACTTTAAGATTCCGGCTCCCGAGTCTTCCCTGAAGCTTCAACAGAATCTTCCCCGCACGGTTTAGCAGATAGACCTCCCCGAGTCTGGCATTCCCCATCTCAAAATTTAAAAAGCCAAACGGCTTGAACAACTCATAAAATTCCTCTGTGACAGGCTTTTGCAGTTCGTAGTTGAACGCGTTCTCCTCTGTGGCGCACGGTGCAAACGAAACGACCGACTTCTGCGCATACTCGAGTCCGTTTCCACCCTGCCTCGCCTTCCAGAACCCTTCGTCGACATAGACCTCAGCATCCTCTTTTCCCACTTTCTCTGCAAACCGGATTAAAAGGCTGCGGAACCGCTCCGACTGCTCCTGCATGTGAATCCGCGAGAGAAATTCCGACCAGCCGCTGTTGTTCGGACAGCACCAGCAGCCCACCCTCGCATAGCCTAAGCGGTAGGCGTCATTGAAATCGATTCCTGTCGTCATCAGATAGAGCCACACGTCAAAATCCATCCAGTCGATAATCGGCGACACAATATGCTGCTTTGTAATCTTCGGGCTCTCCGATTCCCGTTCATATTTGCTTCTGCTGAGCGACTCGCTTCTGCGAATCCCATAAAAAGTAAGAATCCGGTTCTTATCGCGGTAGAGGGATTTTATCTTTTTTTGAATCGTCCCCGTCTTAAAAACCGTGCAGCACCAGCGCATGACACGGCTCGGAGGACCGATCAGCTCACAGAGCTTTTCAAAATCCTTCTCCCGATTGCGCGCCGCCATGACAGGCGTCTTAGGATGGCTCTTTTTAAACCGCTCCACATATTCATAGGTAAACGGGAATTCCAGCGTAGTGTCCCCAAAAATGTGCATAATCTGCGGGTTACTCAGAGCCCGTGTCACCAGATCCGCCGTGACGGTGGAATCTTTTCCTCCGCTGAACGAGACAAACATATCCATCGCGCTGTAGTCCTTCGCCGCCCTCCGGATGAAGGAGGCTGCCTCCTCCGTCAGCTTCTCATAACGCCCGCGGTTTGCCGTGACAAATCGCTCCATCATCCGATTGAACTCCTCGTAAGAATTCTGCCCCATCAAACTGTGATAGGTACTTCGAATCCGGTCGTGGTCTGCCTCCTTTAAACTTTTCACGGAAAACGGTATCTTCTTTCCATCCGCGTAATAGCGGTTTCCGGTCCCGTTCCATACCGACTTTCCCCGCAGGGAAAACGGCTCGCCCAAGATAATCTCAAGCAAAAGGCGCTCCTCCGGGAATACAGGCCGCACATCCGTCGCAAGTCTGCGCCCCTTCTTTCCGCAGATTGGACAAACCTCCTCGTAGATTGGAATCTGACATTCCCTGCACCAGAAAATCTGTGAAACAGCGTCTGCCCTCCCCCCGCAGGTTGGACAAGTGCTCGTCTCACAGCGATTGTTTGTACAGGGGAGGTTCTCCCCCGTCTCCCTGTTCCTGTTGCGGCAAATATATGTAATCATGTATCTTCACATCCGTCTTTATACTTTTTCCTGCTTTTGTATGATTTTGTAGGAAAAAGTAGGAAAATATAAGATTATTATAATAGCTGGATACAAAATTCGCAATGGTTAATTTTTTGCGCACAAAAAAAGAAGTACCTTTCACACAAAAGATACTTCTCTCTTTCCGACTTTTTTCTCTTACGCTTCTCCTTCCTCCCCTGCCGCATTCGCCGGGTTTAAGTACTTCTCAAACGCATGGCGGTAATACGCCGCGAAAAAATATCCCATGAATCCGACTCCGCAGATCAGGCTCAAAAAATTTGCCAATAACACAGTGGTATTCACCCACACGAACAGAATCATCAAAATCGCCATCTGAATCGTATACTTCATATTGCGCAGCGCCATGAAGAACGAGTAGCGGATGGTGTCTTTTACCGTGTTGACGAAACGCGACTGCACGCCAAATACATATAATAAGGAAAGGAAATATGGAATTGCAAGAATTCCTGCACCTATCTGGAGCACAAATCCAAAGGTTCTGTCATCCACCTGATTTCCGAGTATAAAATCCGCACCTAAGATAATTCCAACTACAAGATATAGTAAAAACAGGATGGTGGACTGTTTGAAATTCTCCTTAAAGGATTTGAAAAAGTTGCCCGCTGCATATCCCTCGTCCTCCTTCATCTTCATGCACGAGTAGATGAGCGCCGTCGTGGATGCCCCGATTGTAAAGACAGGAATGGAGCAGACGAGCCAGAGCAGATCCAGCATGAAAATCTTTCCGATGGTATTGATTACGCGAAATACCGGGTTATCTACATTAAAAATTCGATCTAACATTTTAAAAACCTTTCTAATCTATCACTATGCTTCACATTCATCCCAGAGCCCCTGGATGAATTTTCTCGACTGTACGGCATTCTCCGGCACCGTATTTTCCAATGTCACATGGATGTGTGGCTTCCTTTCCCTGATGAAGCGGATAATCTGCGTATAATCCATCTCCCCGGTTCCGGCTGCCACCGACACGAGCTCGCCGTCTTTTACCACAAAGTCTTTGATGTGCACCATCGCGATATCCTCGCCGAGCAGTTCGATCGCCTCCGCGATGATTGCCTCCCTGTCCTGATAATTATGAATGTCGAGCAGATTAACCGGGTCAAAGATAATCTGGAGATTCGGCGAGCCGATGGCGTCTAAGACTTCCCTCGCACGCTTCGGATTCCAGACAATGTGCTTTGCGACCGGCTCAATGGCGAATATCACACCCATCTTTTCCGCGTACTCCACGACCGGACGCACATTTTTGATAAAAGTGGCGAGCGCCTCCTTTGTGCGGCACGCCTCCTCAAATCTGTATTCCTCGTTTGGAGCGCCCGTCTCCGTCCCGACCACTCCCGCTCCAAGCAGGGATGCAAAACGGATGTGCGCGAGATAGCGGTGTGTGATTTTCTCAAGGCTCTCCTCATTCGGGTTTGCCAGATTTAAGTAGCACCCCAACACTGCGACATCAAGGTTGTTCGCGGCAAAAATCTTTTTCAAGTACATTGCAAATCCCGGTGTCAGTGCACCATCATCCACCGGATACCCGGAGATGACCTTCGAGAGCGCCAAGTGCCCACAGGCAAATCCCTGCTCCTTCGCAATCTCTAAGCGCTCCTCCAACGGTGCTTTTTTGATATCGTGCAAACGAATTCCTAACTGCATGTTCTTCCTCCCATCTATTGTCCGTCTCTGATAAATTCATCGACATTATGTAGTTCTATCATCTCACCGTCCTGTCCGGTCACGGTGACATTTTCAAGGATAAAACGCTTCACATTCTCCGCGTAGATTCCTCTTTTGCTGCATTCCTCCACACCGTTTGACATAATCGGAACACCGCTCTTTGCATCAGCAGCAAACGATACCTCGACATTTCGCATGGCAATCTCCTCAATCTTTTTCTCCGGCAGTCCCGCAAAATAGATTGCTGCCACATGACAGTTGGTGGCGTGGATGTTCTCAAAGACAAAACGTCTCAGCTCCGGCGTCCGCTCGTCCGCCGGGTAGCACTCGCGCGACTGCACATATTCCGTTCTTCCGTCCGGGTCACAGAAGTAGAACGCATTTCCGGTAAATGGCGTCATGACCTGATCCATCTCGATATCGCGGAAAATAATCTCATCGAGAATAGCGTCCTTTCCTCTTCCTCTTCTCGTCTTGATGCGCAATCCACGGTCAGTGTCATAAAACCGGCATTTTTCCACAACGAGATTCACAACTCCGCCTGCCATCTCACTTCCGACGGTGACAGCCCCGTGGCCGTTCTCCATCAGGCACTGGCTGATGTGGATATTTTTAGAGGGAGTCTTATACTTTTTGCCCATGTAGACCTTCCCCGATTTGACCGCGATACAGTCATCCCCGAGCGAAAAGTGGACACCGCGAATCTCAACATTCTCACAGGATTCCGGGTCGAGTCCGTCCGTGTTCGGGGACTGCTGTGGATTCTCCACGCGAAGGTCCGCAAAGACAAGATCTCTGCTAAAATACGGATGGATTGTCCAGGACGGGCTGTCGTGGAAGAACAATCCCTGCACCTGCACGTTCTCGCAGTGGTTTAAAAACAACATTCTCGGGCGAAATGCAATCCGCATTACTTTCTCATTATACCACCAATTCTCATGATTTGCAGCACCGTTGATGCTGCCTTCTCCGTACAGCTTGACATTTGACACGTTAACCCCGGTAATGATTCCCGCAAACATTTTTAAGGGATTTCCCTCCCATGTTCCGAGATTATATTCTTCCTTTTCATCATAACTTTCAATCATACCAGGCAGTATCGCATAGTGCTCCCGCACCGTGTCTGCGACAAGCTGTGCACCTTTTGCAATTTCCACCGCGATATCACTCTTTAAAAAGAGGGAGGTAATCTTATAAGTCCCCTTTGGAATCAGAACGCGCCCGTCCTTCGGACAGCATAAGATCGCCGCCTGAATAAAATTGGTATCATCCGTCTCGCCGTCCCCCTTCGCCCCGAAATCGCGGACATTTAACGTCACAAACTCGCGGTCGGTACGGAAGGATATCTCCCCTTCCGTTCTCCCATTTTCCCCTTTTACCTCCACCTGATACTCTGTATCCGGTTTCAGGTCGTAGAGCGTTGTCACGACTTTCGCCGTCCTTTTCCACAACTCCCCGTTTACAAATACCTCATACTTCTCTTTCGTCTCGTAGATTCCACCGTCATCTATCTCTAGTGACACGCTGTGCGCCGTCATCATAATAATTGCAATTCTCATGTTGTTCTCCTATCATACTATAGGCGTTTGCAAAACTCTGTTTTTCTTATTGTCCGCTGTACAATATTAGAAATTTAGAGTTTCACAAACACCTACATTATACCAAAAAGCGGAGGCAACTTGTAGCTGCCCCCGTTGTTTGAATGTTTAGCCTTTGACACCACCGGCTGAGATTCCATCTACGAATTTATCCTGCGCTGCAAAGAAAATTACCAGCGATGGAATAATTGAGATTAAAGATAATGCCAAAATACGATTCCAGCTGAATCCTGCGTCACCGTCCATGGACATCTTAACGAAGATGGCTGCCGGATATCTTGCAGGTGTGGACACGTAAAGCAATGGCCCCATGAAGTCGTTGGATGACCACATGAACTGGAACAATGCACACGATACTAACGCTGGGGAGAGCATCGGGCAGATAACCTTAACCAATGTCTGTACGACGTTACATCCGTCGATCTTTGCTGCCTCCTCAAGCTCCTTCGGCACGTTGTGAAGGAACTGAATCAGCATGAATACAAAGTATGTATCTGTTGCAAATAAGGTAGGAACGATAATTGCAAGGTAGATTGGAGAGTCAACCCATCCCAATTTGTTGAATAAGATGTACTGAGGTACATTCAATACAACCTGTGGAAGGAATAAGGTGGACATCAAAATTGCAAATAAGATTCCTTTTCCCTTGAACTCGAATCTTCCAAAACCATACGCTGTGATGGTAGCGGAAATCAGAGTAAAAATAACTTTTGGAATAACATACTCGTAAGTATGCAGCATAGCGGTCCAGATGTTGATAGTACCACCGTAGTTGTTCATCGCATCGATATAACCCTGTAAGGTAGGATTCTTCGTAAAGAGACCTACGGAAGAGAAAATCTCTGCGTTCGTCTTAAATGTTGCACCGATCATCCAGAGCAGCGGATAAATCATGATAAAGCCAACAAGGATGAGGACGGTATAGCGAAGAATCAGGTTGATGATTCTGGATCTTTTACTTTTTGCTGAACTTTCCATTTTTTACTTACCTCCTTCATCATCAGAATAGAATACCCAATATTTCTGACTTAAGAATGCGATAACTGTAAAGAACATCAAGATGACGAACAATACCCACGCCATAGCACTTGCCATACCCATATTGTATCTTCCGAATGCGTTGTTGTAAATCAACAGTGAAATCAAAGTGGTTGAACTTCTCGGTCCACCCTGTGTAATAATGTAAGGTCCGTTAAACTCCTGGAACGCCTGACATAACTGTGTTACAAGGTTGTAGAAAATAACCGGTGTAATAAGCGGCACTGTCACGGTAAAGAACTGACGCCATTTACCTGCACCATCGATGGATGCTGCTTCGTAAAGTTCTGTCGGAACACCTTTTAACGCTGCAAGGAAAATAACCATTGCAGAACCGAACTGCCATACACGGAGCAAACTGATAACAATCAGTGAGTAGCTTGTATCTCCCAGCCAGCTTGGTCCTGTGATTCCGAAGAACGACAATGCTGTGTTGACAAGACCGTCATCTTTGAATACCGCTTTCCACAATACTGCGATGGCAACGGAACCTCCTAAGATAGATGGTACATAGTAAACTGTTCTGAATAAATTTACACCTTTGATCTTAAAGTTTAAGATGTATGCGATAAATAACGCGAATACCAGTTTCAATGGTACGGTGATGAACGCATACTTAAAGGTTACCTGCAATGCTTTTACAATACTCGGTGTTGTAAAGATATCTATGTAGTTTTGAACGGTTCCCCATTCTCTGATACCTTTAAATAAGTTGTAATCGGTGAAACTGTATATCAGAGATGATCCCATTGGATACAGCTTAAATACAAGAAAACCGATTAACCACGGAAGAATAAAGAAAAATCCTATATTGTCTTTACAGAATTTCTTAAATCCTTTTTTCTGACTTGTCACTGCGACAGACGCTTCTGCTTTCTTAGCCAAGACAGTGTACCTCCTTTTCATATTCTTTCTTTAACATTTGTGACTGGGCATGCGCCATCATGGCAATTCCCATATCCTCTTCAGTGGACGCATCGCCCATCTGTTTATAAAAACTTTCAACAAGTTTTATTCCTTCGTCCGCATACTTTTCTCTGTTTAAGATTCCGATGCGGCAGGCTTTACAAATTGCATAACCAAACATTGCCGGCTCTGCATTTTTCATAGGAAGAATCCCCCTAAGTGATTCTTTGAAGAGATCCCCCAATGTTCTATAGTGTTCATAAATCTCTTCGCTCATGACTCCGATAACGTCGATTAGCACCATCAAATACCATCCCATATTTCTCATTGAGAATTCATAGCTATACTTTCGTACTTTCTGGAGCTGAGCTACGATATCATTATATTCCGCCTTATTATGATACTTCGTCTCATATTCCATATAGAAAGGAAGTATCTGATACAAGTCAGCGATCTCAAAATCATCTGCTGTACCGCTCTCCCGTGAAAAAATCCCTGATTTCGTGCGTCCGTGATTCTTAAGTTCTTTCCTCAGCCCCTCTATCGCCTCACGATACCTTTCTTCACCGGTTCTCTCATATACAAAAAATAACTGTCTTCCTACGTCAATATTGTCGTAACTTCGAATGGTCTCAATTTCTTTCTCAATGTAATCGGCAAACACTTCCTGCCCGGACAGCTCGTACATTTGTCTGCATCCTTCGAGGAAAATTGCGTTCTTCTGATTCCTGCGCTCTTTTAAAAACTGGTCAAAAAAAATGCTTCCATCCATAATCTTACCTTTATATAAGGGCTGCCGTAAATCGGCAGCCCCTGATGTCTTGTACTATTCTTCTATCTTATGATAGATTACTGTGCATCTAATACACCCTGAATACCATCCGCTAATGTCTGAGCTGCTGTCTCAACATCATACTCACCGTAGCTTAAACCAGACATAACATCATAGTATACACCATCCGGATTGCTCTTTAATTCAGAAGACTCGAATGTAGAATCTAAGCTGAATGATGTCCAATCGATTACTTTACCGTTAGCTTCTGCTACCATTGAATCCAATGTTCCTGCTTCAACGGCTGCTTCTCTTGCTGTTGCAGAAGATGGGCTTCCGAATGCAGAGCCAAGAAGTTTGGACTCATCGTTTAATAAGAAGTTGATTAACATAGCTGCTTCCTTTGGATGCTCTGTGCTGGCTTTCATTGTCCAGCATGTAGCAACTTTGGAGTATCCTCCCTGGTAATCGCCGAAGTCTTTGAAGTAATCGCCAACTACAATCTCACGTCCCTCTGCTGCTGTAGAGAACTTAGATGCAGAAGAATCCCACTCGAAGATACCTGCGTAATGTCCGTCAATCCAGTTCGGGTTCTTGTCGAGAGAATCAGCACCGTCTCCAGCCAACTTCTGGATGGAAGGGATAACATGTGAGTCTTCCAGTTTCTGAATGAACTCAAGACCTTCTGCAATCTCTTCTGTGGAGTAATTCAAGGTACCGTCAACTACCCAGTCTTTTCCGTATACAGACTCAAGGTAGTATACCATGAGGATCATTCTGTCGTACTCACCTAAAGATAATGGATAGTAATCTTCGCCATATGCTTCAAATGCCTCACCTGCTGCTAATAAGTCAGCGTAAGAGGTCGGGATATCGCATCCAACTTCGTCGAATGTTGTCTTATCCCAGTAGAAAATTCTTCCTGTCAAAGCTGTTGGAACTGCTTTCAAAGTGTCATCGAAAGTACAGAGTTCCAAGTATTTGCTCTCTACGCTTGTTGTGTCGACGATGTTGCTGTAATCATTCAAATCTGCAAATACAGTTCCGTCTGTATCGTACTGTGTCAACCAGTTCCAGTTTGCCAAGTTGACATCGCACTCTGTGCCGGACATGAACTGTGTAGACATCTTTGTCTCCCATCCGTCCCAAGCTGCGTAGGATGCACCATCCACAACTTTGATTCCCGGATATGCTTCCTCGAAAGCTGCGAGAGCTGCTAACATAGCTTCATGTCTATCATCTCCGCCCCACCAGGAAATTGTCAATTCACACTCGTCGTAGCTTCCGTCATCCTCTACTGCCTCTGAAGGAGCCTGAGTATCCTCTGCTACGTTGTTGTCCTTAGATGCATCTGCGTCTGCATCTTTGTCAGCATCGGTACTTCCGCATGCTGCTGTTGCAAGTGCCATGCTGGCTACTAATCCAGCTGCCATTGCTTTCTTCAAGAAATCCTTTTTCATATTCTTGCTTCTCCTTTACCTATTGTTGATGTAACTAGGGAAGCCGCCTATTTGAGGCCTCCCTTTGTTCACATCACTATAATGTAAGTGCTTACAAATAGTATTATAGCACAGGTTCTAGAAAAATGCACCATATTTTTTCAATTTTTTTATGTTTTTTGTGCACATTGTGTCCGAACGCCTATTTCTCGGGCTTTTCCGCTCTGCAAACTACCCGAAAACCGCTTGTTTTCAGGCAGTTTGTAAGTAAGCAGTTTCAAAAACTTATTCCGGCTGCTTTCCGATGTATGCTAAGATACCGCCGTCCACATAGAGAATATGTCCGTTGACTGCGTTGGAAGCCTCGGATGCAAGGAATACTGCAGGACCTGCAAGTTCTTCCGGTTTTAACCATCTCTCAGCCGGTGTTTTCGCTACGATGAAGGAATCAAACGGATGTCTGGAACCGTCTGCCTGACGCTCTCTAAGCGGTGCTGTCTGAGGCGTCTCAATGTAACCCGGTCCGATACCGTTACACTGGATGTTGTACTTGCCATACTCAGAGCAGATATTTCTTGTAAGCATTTTCAAGCCACCTTTTGCAGCTGCGTATGCAGATACCGTCTCACGGCCAAGTTCAGACATCATAGAACAGATGTTGATGATTTTTCCGTGACCTTTTTTGATCATGGATGGGATAACTGCTTTGGATACGATGAACGGTCCGTTCAAGTCAATGTCGATTACCTGACGGAACTCTGCTGCAGTCATATCGCACATTGGAATACGTTTGATGATACCTGCGTTGTTCACTAAGATATCGATCACGCCTACCTCCTTCTCAATCTGTGCCACCAAAGCGTTGACTGCATCCTCGTCGGTAACATCACAGACATAACCGTGTGCTTCGATGCCGAGTTCTTTGTAAGCTGCAAGTCCCTTGTCGACCAGCTCCTGTTTGATGTCGTTGAATACGATGGTTGCTCCTGCCTGTGCGTAAGCGGAAGCGATCGCAAATCCGATTCCGTAGGAAGCTCCTGTTACAAGCGCTACTTTTCCCTCTAATGTAAAGTTATCAGTGTAAGACATAATTCTCTCTCCTTTTATATATATTATTGTTTGTTAATAGTTACCGTTTTTTACTTGCGGACAAGATGTACGGCAAAGCCGCCGATCTCGTCTTTTAAATAGACTGCTTTCATGCTGCCCTTCTCGTCATAGCGCGCAGTCTCCATATCGAATACAATCCCCTGTCTCTCAAGGTGATAGATGGCACGATCCATGTAGTTTGTTCCGATTGCAATGTGACCGTGTTTTCCAAGGTAAGGCGTCTTCATGACCTCGAGAACGCTTCCTGAGAAAATGGAAGAATTGCCGGCTTTTTTCTCATATCCAAATGCATTTCCGAATAAAGTTGCAATCTCATCCGCCTCTGACTCGCTCTCAGCGTTGATGCCGACATGTTTTAACTCGAAGCCAAGCATCGCTGTGACAGCTTCTCTTGTGAGTCTTGTAATCTCGTCGAATTTACCTGCCGCAACAAGATCCTTCTTCACCATCCAGCTTCCGCCGCATGCCACGATCTTGTTGAAATCAAGGTACTCTTTTAAGTTAGATGCGTTGATTCCGCCCGTCGGCATGAATCTCATCTTTGTGTAAGGCGCTGCCATGGATTTGATCATATTGATCCCGCCCGCTGCTTCTGCAGGGAAGAATTTTACGACCTCAAGCCCCAATTCGATAGCAGCCTCCACATCACTCGGGTTGGCAGTTCCCGGCAGGATCGGAACATTCTTATCCAGACAGTATTTTACAACCTTTGGATTTAAGCCCGGGCTCACGATAAACTTTGCTCCGGCTCCGACTGCGCGGTCTACCTGCTCGGTTGTAAGCACGGTTCCTGCGCCGACTAACATCTCCGGAAATTTTTCTGCCATGATGCGGATGGATTCCTCCGCTGCTGCAGTACGGAATGTCACCTCCGCACACGGAAGTCCTCCGTCACACAATGCTTTTGCCAATGGCTCTGCATCTTTTGCATCGTCCAATGCGATGACCGGCACAATACCGATCTTTGAAATCTCGTCAATAATATTCATTTTAATCCTCCTACTCCTTGTTTGTTACTTCTATAAGGTCACACCCTGTTTAAAGATTGCCATATCGTGGAAGCCCGCTTCCTCGCTGCATACTTTTTTGCCGGATGCGACCGCAACGACATAGTCAAACAACTGCTGTGCCGTCTCTTCCATCTCCTTGTCCTCCACCAGCACGCCGGCGTTGAAATCGATCCAGTTCTTCTTTTTTCCTGCGATATTGCTGTTGCTCGATATCTTCACCGTCGGAACAGGCGATGCAAACGGGGTGCCCCGCCCTGTCGTGAATAAGACAATGTGTGCCCCGCTTGCCGCAAGCGCGGTGGATGCCACCAGATCATTTCCCGGTGCGCTCAAAAGATTAAGTCCCGGCACCGTCACGCGCTCCCCGTAAGAGAGTACGCCCTTGACCGGAGCGCTTCCTGATTTCTGGGTACATCCCAAAGATTTGTCCTCAAGAGTTGAGATACCGCCTTTTTTATTTCCCGGGGAAGGGTTTTCATAAATGGTCTGGTTGTTGCTCTTGAAGTAGTTCTTAAAATCGTTGATTAAGTCTACCGTTTTGTGGAACAGTTCCTCATTCTCGCAGCGGTTCATAAGAAGCGTCTCCGCTCCGAACATCTCAGGAACCTCTGTCAGAATTGTAGTCCCCTTTTTGCTGATAAGCAAGTCTGAAAATTTTCCCACCAGCGGATTTGCCGTGATTCCGGAAAATCCGTCGCTTCCGCCGCATTTCATTCCGATGACGAGCTTGGACACGCTGATTGGTTCCCGCTCGAACTTTGATGCATGATCGATCAGTTCCTCCAACAGCTTCATTCCTTCCGCCATCTCGTCCTCCACCTCCTGGCAGACGAGAAATTTCACGCGGTTCTCATCGTAATCTCCGATGTATGGCTTCAGCACATCGATATTGCTGTTCTCGCAGCCGAGTCCTAAAACTAAGACGCCGCCGGCATTCGGATGGTTGATCAGATCCGCCAGAATGGTTCTGGTGTGTTCCTGATCGTCTCCCATCTGGGAGCATCCGTATGGATGAGGGAAGGCGATGACTTCCTCGACGCTTCCTTTTACCTTTGCATTTGCCGCCTTAGCCATCGCGGTCGCGATGTTGTTCACGCAGCCGACCGTCGGGATGATCCAGATCTCATTGCGGACACCGACTTTTCCGTCCGGGCGGTTGAAACCCTCGAAGGTCACATCCTCAGACATTCTCTCCTCCGCCGCAACCGGCTCGTAGGAGTAGGTTAAAAGATCTCCCAAAGCTGTTTTTACATTATGGGTATGTACCCAGCTTCCGGCGGAGATTGCCTCCTTTGCATTTCCGATACGGAAACCGTATTTTATGACCTCCGCACCCTCTGCGATGTCCTTTACCGCCATCTTATGTCCGGCAGGGATAGTCTCTTTCACCTCCACGAAAGAGTCTCCCGCCGCAACTTTACTTCCCGCCGCAAGTTCTTTCAATGCGACGATCACATTATCATTTTCATGGATTTTGATATAATCTTTCATCTTGTTTTTCCTTTTTTACCTAGGCGAAGATTTTTTCCATTGCTTTGCGCATTCCGTTGGCGCGAATCTCTTTCATATAAGAAACGACTGCATCCTCCACTCCAGGAAGCGCTGTGAGATCCTGTCCCCAGAAATCAACGTTGCTCAAAACAGCATGTGTATAGGCAGCTTCATCTTTTGAACTGTTTTCCGCGAAGAATTCTAAGACTGCCGCGTCGTCTAAGATGTTGTACTCCTGTCCGTCCCTGTGACCGATGAGTGCCTTGTCTCTGATCTCGGTTCCCGTGTAGAACGCCATCAGAGCTGCAAGTGAGAATGTCAGATGCGTCGGCAGCTTGCCCTCATTCTTGATATAGTCCAAGAAACTTGGCATACATCTCGCTCTCCATTTTGAAACAGAGTTTAAGGAGATGGAAAGGTGCGCGTGTTTGACGTATGGGTTGTCAAATCTTGCGAGCACCGCATTTGCAAAATCGATGAGATCCTGTTTTGGCAGCGTCAGTGTCGGGATGACTTCGTCAAATATTGTAGCTTTGATGAAATTTAAAATCAATTCATCGTGCATAGACTCTAATACGATGTCGTTTCCGCAGAGGTAGGATGCAAGTACGAAGGATGTATGCGCACCGTTTAAGATGCGGACTTTTCTCTGCTTGTACGGATGATGGTCGTCTGTGAAGATGACCGGAAGCCCCGCCTTCGGAAGAGGGAACTCTTCGCTGATGTCCTTATCGCTCTCGATTACCCAGAGTGCAAACGGCTCGCCTGTCACGATGAGATCGTCCTGATAGCCAAACTCTTTACAGAGTTCCTCCGCCTCGTCCCTCGGATATCCTGTGACGATTCTGTCTACCAATGTGGAGGTAAATACACAGGCATCGTTTAACCATGCCATAAATCCCTCCTCTAAATTCCAGAGCTTTGCAAGTTTTAATACACACTCTTTCAAATGAAGTCCGTTGTCGTCAATCAGCTCTACCGGAAGCATCACAAGACCCTTGTCGGCCGCTCCGTTGAAATGTCTGTATCTCTCGAACAAGAATTTTGTCAATTTCCCAGGATAGGTTTTTGGCGGGTTCAATTCCATGCGGTCTGTGTCGTCATAGACGATTCCGGCCTCCGTTGTGTTAGATACGATAAAGCGAAGCGTATCTAATTTTGCATACTCTGCATATTTCTCATATTCTCCGTATGCGTCCACCGCGTCTGCAACGCTTGTCACGATGCGGTTGATCTTCTTTGCCTCGCCGTCAACATTGCCCCGAAGCTGTACCGTATACTGACATTCCTGCTTGTGGAAGCGCTCTAAGCTGCCGAACTCAATCGGTTTTACCAGCACGATGTCCCCGTCGAACGTTCCCTGCTCATTTGCAATGTCAATCATATAGTCCACGAACGCGCGCAGGAAGTTTCCCTCTCCGAACTGAAGTACTTTGACTGGTCTTTCCTTTTTACCTGTTTTTTGTCTGTTTAAAAGTTCCATGATATCCTCCCGGTCTTTTCTCTTTCTATATTACATTGCACTCCCGTGTCACATCACGTCCTGTGCAAAATGTAAGCGTTTACATTCTTATTCTTGCACCTTTTTATCAATTAGTCAATATGTAAATTTCACAAACTTTGTATATTTCATCTACAAACCGGTATATTTATCCTTATAATTTAGTATTTTTGTTCTTTTTCCTTTTTCTTTTGTTGATTTTACAAATTTCATGTTGTATAATATTCGTGATTTCAAATGAAACTGCTTTCATTAACATTTTCTTTTTGGCGCGTACTTGCATGAAAGCGACCCTTTTTGTTACAATACAAGTAACCGTTCAAAATCAGGGGGCTTTGTATAAAATCGACCTGTGACCATGAACGGTTTCCTTTCAGGAAATAAAAAATACAATATGGCAGGATGAATGAATGACTATTTATGATATTTCAAAAAAAGCCGGAGTTTCCATCGCAACCGTATCACGCGTGTTAAATGGAAGTGAGAATGTCCGCCCGGCCACCAGAAAAAAGGTAATGGACATTATCGAAAAATACGATTATACCCCGAACGCTTTTGCGAGAGGCCTCGGTCTCCACACATTGAATACCATCGGTATCCTCTGTGCCGACTCCTCGGATCTCTTTCTCGCAAAAGCCGTGTACTACTTAGAACAGGAATTGCAGAGTTCCGGCTACGAATCACTGTTGTGCTGTACCGGTTACAATCTCGACATCCGCAAGAATTACATGGACTTGATTCTCTCGAAGAAGGTTGACGGTATCATTCTGGTAGGTTCAAACTTTATCGGAACGACCGAGGAGGAGAACCAATATATTAAGGATGTTTCTTCCCAGGTTCCGATTATGCTCTTAAATGCAGCCTACGAGTATCCGAACGTGTACAGCACCCTTTGCGACGACTATTCATCCATGTACGAGGCGACGCTCTCCATGGCAAAGAGCGGCATCCCGGACATCTTATATCTGTACAATTCCAAATCCTACAGCGGTACCAGAAAGCTCAACGGCTACCGTTCGGCGATGAGCGACGCCGGAATTGACAATTTTAATAAATATGTACATTTCTATGACGGGGATTCCGAGAACCTCGGCGAGATTGAAGCTTTCGTGGAAGATCTCGCAAAGAAGGGGCTTAAATTCCACGGCGTCATCGCATCTGACGACAGTCTCGCCATCGGAAGCGTCAAATATGCGCAGAAAGCAGGATTAAAAATTCCGGATGAATTTTCTGTGATTGGGTATAACAATTCTATGCTGACAACCTGCTGTACCCCGGAACTAACTTCCGTGGACAACCGGTTAGAGACACAGACGCATCAGCTCGTCCAGACTTTAATCGGCGTGCTCTCCGGCGAAGAGATGCCGAAAAAGTCCATCTTCTCCGGTAAGATTATCAAGCGCGGAACTACATTGTTTTAATTTATATAAAAAATGGAGGATTTCACTATGAAACAATTTATGGACAAGGATTTTTTACTTTCCACAAAGACAGCCCAGAAACTTTATCACGAATATGCTGCAACCGTACCGGTACTCGACTACCACTGCCACATCAACCCGCAGGAGATTGCAGAGGATCGTCAGTTCGAGAACATCACACAGGTATGGCTCGGCGG
>CAZBUW010000033.1:0-31783 GCA_964495195.1 uncultured Roseburia sp. | reverse complement strand
CGGGTACGGATTTTGTTTATACGACCACAGGTTTTTCTGAAATATCAGAAAAAAAAGCAGATAAAATTATTTTGGAAGTGTCTTCTTTGGCAGACATGAAGAAGTATGAGAAGATATTGCCGGAAGAGTTATATATTCAGTTATCGGAAAATAAAATCGGAATGATTATGAGAAAAGAAGCCACCAAAAGCAATGGAATTAATTATCTTGCAGGATTGTATGGTATAGATGTTAAAGATGTAATTGCCTTTGGCGATGATTATAACGATATAGATATGCTTCAGTTCTGCGGAACAGGTGTGTGCGTGAAAAATGCAGTTGACGCCGCCAAGGAAATAGCGGACGAAGTATGTGATACAAACGAGAATGACGGAGTGGCAAAGTGGATAGTAAAGAATGTCTTGCTTAAATAAATGGTTGTAAGTCATAGGGAGATAAAAAGGGAACTGTTTGTTTCCGCGATGATGAAAAACCGGTTTATGAAGAATTTGAAGAGAAAGAAAGGCTGGTTGCGCAGATAAAGGAATGGACAGTTGACTAGTTTTCTTACTATGAAATGGAGATTGACAGTGAGAAAATCCGCATAGAAAATTTTAATGAAGATGATGCAGGAACCAATATTATTGTTGAGACGGTTGAAGATGGAGCGGTAACATATTATAAGGTGCCTTATTACTTTTATACAGAGAATGGTTTTGTCAGAGAGAAGAGAAAAAGTTTGTTTTTTTTCAAATTTACCTTGACAAAAGTCACTTCATAACGGAGGTAGAGATAATGAAAGCAGTAATTTTTGATATGTTTGAAACACTGGTTACTCATTATAATAGTCCATTATATTTTGGAAATGAAATAGCGGAAGATCTTCCTATCGAAAAAAGTAAATTTTTAGAAGAGTGGAATAGATATGAAGATGATAGAACACTAGGAAAAATAGGATTGGAAGAAGTTCTATATAAGATTCTATTAAAGAATAATGTAGACAGAACGGAATTGATAGAGTTAGTTGTAAAAAAGAGAAAAGAAGCGAAAAAGAAATGTTTCGATAATATATCAAATGAGATATTGGAAATGTTGAAAACTTTAAAGAAAGAGAATATAAAAGTAGGTTTAATAAGCAATTGTTTTTCTGAAGAGGTTGATGTAATAAAACAAAGTGAACTATATGAGTACTTTGATGTGGTGTGTCTGTCATATGAATTAGGTTTAAAAAAACCTGATCCTCGCATTTTTAAGAAATGTATAAGAGAATTACATGTACACGAAAGTGAATGCTTATATGTTGGTGATGGCGGAAGTGATGAATTAGCAGCCGCAAGTAGTGTAGGAATGAAGACAATGCAGGCAATATGGTTTATTAATGAGCAATCTCAGCAGGCAAAAGTAAAGGAGGAATATGCTCATCTTATCAAACCCGCGGATGTAATACGTGTTTTAAAATTAAATAAGAGTACTGGATATTAGACGAACCATTGGTAAATCTGGATGTTGATTCCGCGAAGAAATTTGCGGAATACATCGCAAACCTTTCGCAGAGAAAGAGAATTATCGTGATTAGTCATGATGAGGTTTTCTACCGATATGCTAAAGTAAAATATAAGATAGAGAACAAAAAAATGATTTTGCAGGCGATAAATGATGAAACACCGGGAGATGTGATGCCGACACCTATAAATACCTAAAAAAGGTATTTACAGATTGATTGGACGATAATCTCCGCCGTTCATCATGATGATGCCCATTGCGATGGAATCGATATTGCTTAAGATACTTTCTTTCAATTTTGCGAACATAATAAATCCTCCTTGTTTTTTAATAATTAGTTGATTTTTATTTCCTTGATTGATTGTGTCAGTGGTATTTCTTGCTGACAAGTGTTATAATACAGGAAAAAGGAGCGATATCCTAGATATAATATTAGCAAAAAGTTGGGCGATATTGACTTTTTGAAAAAGAAACGGGAGGATGAGGATGGCGGAACCGGAAAATATTTATGAGAAAGTGAGTCTTCTGCCGGAGATTGGTTTTGATATCCGCTTTGTGACGATGAATCACAATTCACCGTTCCATTGGCATCGTGAGATGGAGATTCTCTATATTTTAAACGGGCATGCCACGGTCAACATGGATGGAGAGGAATACCATTTAAATCCGCTCGAGGCGATTGTGATGGACTATTCAAAAATCCATGAGGTCATCTATGAACTTCCGCAGACGATGGGAATCTGTATTCATATTTCGAGGCAGATGCTGAGGCGCTATCTGCCGAACCCGGAACTTTTAGAAATCCGGTGCGCGGGGGAGATGGCGGCGGATGAACAGCGGGAGGCATATCAGAGAATCTGTGAAATATTAAAGGAACTGACAGTCTTGTATGTGGATCAGAAGAAGACCTACCAGCTGCGGAGCACGGCACTGATTCTTGAATTGCTGGCGGAATTGATTGAGCATTTCGGGACATCAATCACAAGGAGCGATTCTGAGAGCCGCGTGGGAAACATTGAGCGTTTAGAGCAGATTTGCGATTATGTCGAGCAGCACTACCGGGAGGAGATTACCCTGGGGGAGGCAGCGGGAGAACTGGGATTAAACAAGGAATATTTCTGCCGTTTCTTTAAACAGAATACGGGAACGTCCTTTATCCGCTATGTCAACGAAGTGCGCATCAGCCATATCTATCAGGAACTTTTGCACGGAACGGACGGGATTGCAGAGATTGCGGAGCGGCACGGGTTCTACAATCAGAAGCTCTTTTACCGGATGTTTCGGGAGAGATATGACTGCACGCCGCGGGAGGCGCGGAACATGGCGCGGAATAATCCGTATTTATAGAGCAAAAGGAGAGGAGGAAGAATGAGCGGTATCATTCTTCCTCCTCTTTTTTGACTTTGCGGATTGTATCTTTCAGTTTTGCGCCGAGTTCGCTGTAACGGACTTTTTTAAAGCAGGAGAAGGACTTCATAATGTGCTTCTGGGGAAAGTTGAGGGAGGGGATAAACTGTGTCAACTCCTCCGCAGTAAATTTTTCCTTGAATTCTTCATAGGGAAGTTTATCTTTTACCGTCTCAAGACCGGAACTCAAAGTCTCTTTGGTACGCAGCACAACGGCGTCGTAGCGGACGGAGATTTTTTCATTGATAGAATCCTCTAAGGCGGCCATCTTCTGGTTCAGGGAGGTCAGGGCATCGAGCGTCAGCGCGAGATCAGCCGCGAAAACAGCCATCAGAAGCAGAGAAACTACTTCGTGGATGGAAGTGGGGATGCGGTTGACAAAACGCGAGACAACAGGGTGAATCAGCCGCACCACGACAATCCCGGCAAATCCGAAACCGAGGGCGACGGACAGACAGATTCTTCCGTTCAGATTCAGCGGCAGATAACTGTAATCCCACCAGACCGCATGAAAAAGCTTTTCCGTCAAAAAGGATGTCGCGTACTCTAAAACGGAGGCGCCGATTGCACAGATTAGGAAAACAAAAAGGGGACGCTCCGACGGATTACAGAGCGATACGGCCAAAACGGCGCCGACTCCGTAAATCGGACAATAGGGACCGTTGAGCATTCCGCGGTTATCCCAGGACAGATGGACGAGACTGCAGTATACCGTCTCAAACAGCCAGCCCAGAATGCTATATATCATAAATAGAAAAAAGATAGTCGAAATATGCAGCATAAAAACCCTCATCTCTTAAAAGTATTGTTGCGTAAAAGCACTTTTTACTATACAGAAATGCAGAATATAATGCAATGTTTCCACGGAAAATTAAAAGAAATTTAAAAGAAACCGTCGAATTTAAAGAATGTGGTTGACAAGTCTGTGTATATGGTGTATATATCTATATATACAGTAGAAACACAGTTGTGTGATGCAGATGGGAAAGGGATGGGAGCAAGTATGATAGAATTGAGAGCAATGACGAAGAAACTGGATATGTTTTCCTTAAAAAATATATCGTTTGAGCTTCCGGACGGATATATTATGGCGCTGATTGGGGAGAACGGGGCGGGCAAGACGACGCTGCTTCGGATTCTGCTCGGGTTGTATCAGGAGTCGCAGGGCGAGCTTTTAATCGATGGAAAACACTACCGGGACGACCGGATTTTTCTGGCTAACCGTATAGGATATGTGCTTCAGGATGAACTGTTTGAAGAGGGAATCTCATTGGAGAAGGCTGGTGTCCTCTACGGAGCTTATTATAAAAATTATGACCATGCCAGATTTTTGAGGTATCTGAGTGAGTTCGCGCTTGTTCCGGACCGAAAATATGGAAAACTCTCAAAAGGGGAGCGGCTGAAGTTTCAGTTTGCTTTTGCACTGTCCTATCAGCCGAAATATTTGATCTTAGACGAACCGGTCGCTAACTTTGACCCGGAATTCCGCAAAATCTTCTATCGGAAGATTACACAGTATGTGTCGGACGGAGCGCACAGTGTCATCCTTGCGAGCCACCTTACAAACGAACTCGAGCGGATTGCGGATTACGTTGCCTTTTTGCGGGAGGGGGAACTTGTATTTTTTGACAGCATGGAGCAGATGCGCGAGAGGTACAGGATTGTGAGTGGGGAGGCGTATAAGCTGCGGCTTCTGCCGCAGGAGTACCTTTTGTACATGGAGGAGGGGACATACGGAGCGCGGGCGCTGGTTGAACATCACAGGCGCAACAGGTACGACGAGAGCCTGCTTGTGGAACCGGCAACGATGGAGCAGCTGATGTACTTCTGGAAAAAAAGAAGTGAAAAAAGCGGAAGGAGGGGCAGATAACGTGTTTACAAGAGTATGGAACGACTATTGGAGAAGCTTGAATCCGGCAAGGGTTAAGAGAGCGCTTGGCAATCGAAATATCGTTGTTGGAATCAGCTATTTTGTGGTCTATACCGGATTTCTTGGAGAAGAAGTGCTCGGGATGAACAAGATGACGTGGATAATCTGGATTTTTCACATTCTATCGGTGGGATGGGGAATTTTTTTGGCAAACCTGTTTCCGAACAGTCTGCCGGAGATTATGTTTTTGCTGCCGATGGAGAGCAGGGAGAGAGCGCAGTATGTAAGGACGGCATACCGGCTCCGCATTGTGTGCGGCATGGTGCCTCTTGTTGTGGGAGATTCTGTGCTGTTTGCCATAGGCGAACTGCATGTTGCACGCCTGCTCGGATTCTGGTGCGGGATGTTTTTGAATCTGCTCGTGTACAATCTTGGACTTGAGGGATGCGACAAGGATCAGTGGTATCCGGCAAGGAAAAAGAAACTGGGCGGCTATGGAATCTGGAATGCAATGACGGAAGCAGTCGGACTCATGCTTTTGATCATCCAGTGCATAAATGTAGAAGATACGGGGTATGGCACACCGCCGGACGCCGCAGCGCTGCTGGTGCTGTTGTTGATACAGGGGATATTCTGTCTGGGCGTTTTCCGTTACTACCGCCCTGTCATGGAGGTCGCATTGGAGTTTGAGGAGACGGAAGCTGTGAAAGCAGGTGAAAAACAATGAATATTGTAATCAGATCGCAGGGGACAATGGCAATCTATGAACAGATTGTCAGTCAGATAAAAAATGCGATTATCGCAGGGGAACTTCAACCGGGTGAGGCACTTCCGTCCATCCGTTCCTTAGCGGTGGATCTTCAGGTCAGCGTTATCACCACGAAGCGCTCCTATGAGGAACTGGAGAAGGAAGGGCTGATTCGCTCCGTTGCAGGAAAGGGATTCTATGTCTGTGAGGCGAACAAAGATTATCTGAAAGAGAAACAGCTGATGATGTTGGAAGGCAGCTTAGAAGAGTGCGTCGTGGAGGCGAAGCGGGCGGGTCTGGATAAGGGGGAGCTGCTCGAGATGGTGGAGACCTTGTATGATGAGATAAAAGAGTTCTGACGATGCGGGAGGTGTGAGATGTTAGAGTTTGAACATGTGTCGGGAAAGGGAAAGAGATTCGGGCTAAAAGATGTCTCGTTTTCATTGCCCGCAGGATATATTATGGGGCTGATTGGAAAAAACGGAGCGGGGAAAACAACGCTTCTACATTACATTTTGGGAGATCATGCGTACAGCGGAAGCATCCGGATCGGGCAGCAGGAGTGTTTTCAGATGCCGGTACACACTTATAATGAGATTGCGTTTGTTTCGGAGGAGTGCGATTTTTTCTGGGAGAGAACTCCGCTTACGAACGGAGAAATCTTAGGAACCCTCTATGAAAAATATGACAAAGAGCTGTTTGAACAGTTGTTGCGCAAGTGGGAAGTGCCGTGGCGGAACCGTTTGCGCAACTTGTCGCGCGGCGAGCTGATGAAATTCCAGATGGCATTTGCAATGGCACACGGGGCGAAAATCTATCTGCTCGATGAGGTGACGGCGGGCATGGATCCGGTGTTTCGACTCGAGTTTTACCAGATATTAAGGGAGATTGTGGCAAGCGGGGAGTCGTCGGTGCTGCTGACGACGCATCTGATCGATGAGATCGCGCGGAATGTGGATTATGTCGGAAAGTTAGAGGACGGCAGGATGACGTTCTTTGGAGAAAATTTCGGGTTAGAGCAGAGTGTGTGGATGGAGGCGGAGAGCCTAAGGAAGGGGAGGCAGAATGAGAGCGAAGGAAGAGTATGAGGGACAGTTGAAGGTGCTCAGGCGTTTTGATGAGGCACTCTTGAAAGAGACGGATGTAATTACAAATGGAAAACTTGTTTTCTGGATTTATGTAATCATAGAAATGCTCGTTTTTTTAGTGCCGATGGATGGAAACTGGAGAGAAATGAAGTGGGTAATCTGGCTGGGACCGTTCGGCGTAGGGAGCAGCATCGCCTACATGCAGGCCTATGTGACGGTCACAGAACAGAAAAAGCAGCATTCCCTCTGGAAGAAATGCCGCTATCTGCCTGTGGAGCGCAGCGTTTTTCTGCGCAGCCGGTTTAAGATATTGTATGGGGTACAGTGGAAAATATTTCTCACCGCGACCGTGATGCAGAGCGCTGTCGTTTTGCTGGCGACGGGAAAGTGGAGTCTGTGGACGCTGCTTTATACCTTTTTGTTTGCAGGGGCAATCCCGTTTTGTGGTTGTGCGCTCTACATTCTGCGCACTGTCAGAAAATGATGGCGTCTCCCGGGGAGAGAAGGGCGCGTTCTGACTCGCTCTCCTTTCTTGCGCGGCGGAATCTCTCGGCAAGTTCCCGAATCCTATCGTCCGCAGAGAAATGCTTTAGGGTCTCCTCGTCAATCTTGATGCGGTTGTCCATCGTTTTCATCGTATCGGTGATATGTACAGCTTTATAGATGTCATCTTTGCTCAGGTCATAGAGCTGGTTTGAGGCAAATTCAAGGACGAGCGGCCTTGAAAAATCGCCCGGATTTTCCTCGAGGACGAGCGCTTTTGCACCGTTGGAGAGATCCACACAGCAGCCTTTTGGAAGGATGTGGATGCAGTCGCCGAGAGCCCGTACGATATCCGGCGGGTAGATGTCCGTCAAAATGGCGAGTCGCCGGATGGCGGCGAGCTCCGAGAGCGGCGCATGGTTCAGATTCATGGCGGTCAGCTTGTCAAATTCCACCGCAACGCGCAGGACGGACAACAATTTGGCAGTGAGCGGTGAGATGGAATCACTGTGTTCTTTCGGCGAGGTAAAGATAAAACGGTGGATGATCTCTAGAGATACCTCCGGCAGATTGTACGGGTTCTCCTCCGGATGGAGCAGATGATAACCTTTTCCGAGGTGGCTGAGCACGAGTTCTTTTTCTTCTTTGCTCTGGTCAGAACCCTTGTCTAAAATGGCTGCAGGGACGGTCAGATACCCGAGATCATACAAAAGAGAAGCATAGACAAGGATGGATTTCTCCGCATAGGAGAGCCCCATCGCATTTGAAATCATGGCAGAGAGAATCGCGGTGCTGATGGCATGCTTGTAGATAAAATCAGCAGAACTGCGCAAATTCTGGGTGAAATTCAGCTTGTGGTCAAGACTGCCGTAGCGGCGGATGATATCCTCTGTCAATTCCTGCAGGGTTTCGGGTGCTGACTGATTCTTGATCCGCTGGACATTGTCGCGTAGTTTGAACATGTACACGGTCTGGAACTGTTCAAATTCAAGATCCTCCTGCGACAGCGGCGGCAGCGGTTCCGCCGGCTCGAGAATAAAAATGCCGATTAAATTAAAATTTTTGATACTGAGAATACCCTGTTGGGTGAGGTTGGTGTCCCGCTCGTACAAGAGTACTCCGGATTTATTATAGATAGGTTTCGCGAGCCTCATGCCGGGTTTTAAGTCTTCCGTTCTGACAAACTGCATAATATCCCTCCCTTATATCGTTCTTCATTAGCAGAAATTCCTAAATATATCTAATCTTATCATATTGCAAGAGGAAAAACAATCTGATATGATATTTAGGAGCAAAGCAGCGAGAAAGCACCGTAGGTGCGGCTTTGCGAATGGCGCGGGCTGAACTGTTTATAGTCAGGGATCAGAAAGAATCGGTAGTTGTATGAAGAGAAAAATAAATTGGAAAAAGAGTCTTGCGCTGTTTCTTACAGCAAGCCTGCTTTTTGCGGTGCCGGCGTCGGCTGAGACCACGCAGCAGGACATTGACGACGCGCAGTCGAAGATTGATGAACTGCAGCAGCAGAAGGACGATGCAGAGTCCGATGTCAGCGGGCTCGAGGAGGAGCAGCAGGGGGTGCAGAGCGATATAGCAGGTCTCAACGAACAGCTTTCCTCCATCAATACGCAGATTAACCAGCTCGAGGAGGATATTGCGGCGAAGGAGAGGCAGATTGAGGAGGCGGATGCGGCGCTCGCCGGAGCGGAAGAGCAGGCGGCGGAGCAGTATGAGGCGATGAAAGTGCGCATCCAATTCCTGTATGAGAACGGGGACGGCATGCTGGAAATGATGCTCGAAGCGAAGTCGATTACGGACTTTTTGAACCGCACGGAGTATGTTTCCGAGATCAATGAGTACGACCGGAACATGTTGGAATCCTACAATCAGCTCACGGTGGAGATTGCGGAGCAGAAGGCACAGTTAGAACAGGAGAGGACGGCGCTCGCTTCGCTTGAACAGGAAATCCAGAGCAAGAAGGAAAGTGTCGCCGCCTTAATTGCAGAGGCGAAGTCGGATCTGAGTGCGATATCATCCGATTTGGCGGAGGCAAGGGAGAATGTGGCGGGACTCGAGGGTGAGATTGCCCGGATGGAAGAGCTCGAGGAGGAACTCGAGCGGCAGAAGGCGGCGGAGGACGCCGCAAGGCTTGCGGAAATCCAGGCGCAGGAACAGGAGGATACCTCCGGCGTGGAGGTCGTGGCGACAGACAGCGATCTGTATCTGCTGGGTGCCATCATCCAATGCGAGTCGGAGGGGGAGCCCTATGAGGGAAAACTCGCCGTGGGGAGCGTTATCATCAACAGGGTGAAGAGCTCCTATTTTCCAAACACGATCTCCGGCGTCATTTATCAGAGCGGACAGTTCTCACCGGTCGCCAGCGGAAGGCTTGCCTACCGGCTTGAGGCGGGGGTGAATGGCGAGTGCCTTCAGGCGGCGCAGGAAGTATTAGACGGCAACATTACGATGAACTGTCTTTATTTCAGGAGAAACAACGGACTGATTTCCGGCACGGTCATCGGCAATCATGTCTTCTATTGAGAAACAGGCATTTTTTGTGAGTTTTTCACAAAGAATGCCTGTTTTTCTTCCCGCTTTTTGCCGACAAAATGATAATTTTTTAACAAAATTGCACGAAAAACAGGGGAATCTGGAGCGGAAAAAAGGAACCAGATGAAAAAGAAATTACAGAAAAAAGAATAAAGTTATTGCAATTTAGAAGGAAATGTGATAGCATGAAAAAGTACTTGAAAGTCAGCAAATAAGCGAGAAAATCGAGCTTTTTGCGGACTTGGCAACTTGGAAAACATAAATTTTAATTTGATGTGTAAGGTCAGTTTAAAATTTATTTTTTTTAACTCTGAGATTGTTAAAAATTTAACATCTTAAAACGGAGAAGTAAATGGAAAAGGAGACGAGAAAATGGCACAGAAAGTAGTTTTAGCAGGCGCATGCCGTACCGCAATCGGTAAAATGGGAGGAGCTTTAAGCAACACACCGGCAGCAGATTTAGGAGCAATCGTTATCAAAGAGGCTCTGAACAGAGCTGGGGTTAAGCCGGAGCAGGTAGATGAAGTGTTGATGGGATGTGTAATCCAGGCTGCACAGGGACAGAACGTAGCACGTCAGGCATCCATCAAAGCAGGACTTCCAATCGAAGTACCGGCAGTTACATTGAACGTTGTATGTGGTTCCGGTTTGAAATGTGTAAATGAAGCGGCTGCTCAGATTTTGGCAGGCCAGGCAGACATCGTAGTTGCAGGTGGTATGGAGAATATGTCCATGGCTCCGTACGCTATGACAAAAGCCCGTTTTGGATATCGTATGAACAATGCGACAATCATCGATACGATGGTAAATGATGCGTTGACAGATGCATTCAACCATTACCACATGATGATTACAGCAGAGAACGTATGTGATAAATATGGAATTACACGCGAAGAGTTAGATGAGTTCTCCGTAAACAGCCAGCAGAAATGCGAGAAAGCGATGGCAGACGGAAAATTCGATGATGAGATTGTACCGGTACCGGTTAAAGTGAAGAAAGAGACTGTAATGTTTACAAAGGATGAGGGACCTCGTCCGGGCACAACGATGGAGGCTCTCTCCAAATTGAGATGCTGCTCCGGTAAAGAGGGCGGACTTGTAACCGCAGGTAATGCTTCCGGTATCAACGATGGTGCAGCAGCAATCGTAGTGATGAGCGAGGAGAAGGCAAAAGAACTCGGTATCAAACCGATGGCAACATGGGTAAACGGTGCACTTGCAGGTGTCGCTCCTGAGATTATGGGAGTCGGACCGGTAGCAGCTACAAGAAAAGTGCTTACTAAGACAGGAATGACAATCGATGATATCGACTTAATCGAGGCAAACGAGGCTTTTGCAGCACAGTCAATCGCTGTTGCAAGAGATTTGAACTTCGATATGTCAAAGGTAAATGTAAACGGTGGTGCAATCGCACTCGGACATCCGGTAGGAGCTTCCGGCTGCCGTATCTTAGTTACATTATTACATGAGATGCAGAAGAGAGACGCTAAGAGAGGTCTTGCAACACTTTGTATCGGCGGCGGCATGGGCTGCGCTACAATCGTTGAAAAATACGAATAAGAGCATTTTTTAGAGAGACGGCTTGCCCTCCGGGCGAGCTGTTTCGATTGGTATATGAATATGGGTTACATATTATAATTAAAGGAGGAAGTCCACCCCTCGTTCAGGGGACTCGGATTTGCTTCGCAAATTGCAAATTAAAGGAGGACTAACATGAAAGTTGGAGTTATTGGTGCAGGAACAATGGGACAGGGAATTGCAAAGGCATTTGCCCAGGTAGAAGGATACGAAGTTGCACTCTGTGATATCAAGCAGGAGTGGGCTGAGAACGGAAAAGCAAAGATTGAAAAAGGTTACGCCAGACTTGTAGAAAAAGGAAAAATGACACAGGATGCAGTGAACGGCATTCTTGCAAAAATCACACCTGGTTTAAAAGAAAACCTTTGTGCAGACTGTGATTTGATTGTGGAAGCAGCATTCGAGAATATGGAAGTAAAGAAGACAACATTCGCTGAGTTAGATAAGATTGCAAAACCGGAGTGTATTTTTGCATCTAACACATCGAGCCTTTCCATCACAGAGATTGGAAACGGTCTGACACGTCCTATGATCGGTATGCATTTCTTCAATCCGGCAGACAGAATGAAATTAATCGAAGTGATTGCAGGTGTAAATACACCGGTTGAGACCGTGGAAGCAATCAAGAAGATTTCCGTAGAGATTGGAAAGACTCCGGTTCAGGTAAACGAGGCAGCAGGTTTCGTTGTAAACCGTATTCTGATTCCGATGATTAACGAAGCAGCTTTCATCAAGATGGAAGGTGTCTCTGATATTGCAGGAATTGACACAGCTATGAAACTTGGCGCAAACCATCCGATGGGACCTCTTGAGTTAGGTGATTTCATCGGATTAGATATCTGCCTTGCAATCATGGACGTTCTTTACAACGAGACAGGCGACAGCAAATATCGTGCATGTCCACTGATCCGCAAGATGGTTCGCGGCGGCAACCTTGGTGCTAAGAGCGGAAAAGGATTCTATATCTACAACGCAGACCGCACAAAGACACCGGTCGACGCTCAGTAGTATAAGGACGGCGTTCGATAATAAATGACTGATGCACACGATTGCGATAGGAATGCCGCTTTCAGCGGCTCGTAACCGGTGCAATGGGAGACGAATGAATCCGTTTCCTATAATATTATTAAGATGGAGGAAGTAATAATCATGGATTTTTCTTTAGATAAGAAACATGAAATGGCGAGAGAACTTTTCAGAGAATTCGCCGAGAACGAAGTAAAACCTCTGGCTCAGGAAGTCGATGAGACAGAAGTATTCCCGCAGGGAACAGTTGATAAAATGGCAAAATATGGTTTCATGGGAATTCCGGTACCGAAGGAGTACGGCGGACAGGGATGTGACCCGTTGACCTATGTAATGTGTGTGGAGGAACTCTCAAAAGTCTGCGCTACTACGGGCGTAATTGTATCCGCACACACCTCTCTCTGCATCGACCCGATTTTGACATATGGTACAGAGGAGCAGAAACAGAAATATGTTGTACCGCTTGCAAAAGGTGAGAAGCTCGGAGCTTTTGCTCTGACGGAGCCGGGGGCAGGTACCGATGCGCAGGGCGCCCAGACGAAGGCTGTCTTAGACGGTGATGAGTGGGTGCTCAACGGTTCAAAATGCTTTATCACAAACGGTAAGGTTGCAGATGTTTATATCGTAATTGCAATCACAAGCATCACAGAGGACAAGAGAGGCAGAAAGAAGAAGAACTTCTCTGCATTTATCGTAGAGAAAGGTGCTCCGGGATTCTCCTTCGGAACAAAAGAGAAGAAGATGGGTATCCGTGGTTCCTCTACATATGAATTGATTTTTGAAGACTGCAGAATTCCAAAAGATGCATTGCTTGGAGTCGAAGGAAAAGGATTCCCGATCGCTATGCACACACTTGACGGCGGACGTATCGGTATCGCTTCCCAGGCGCTCGGAATTGCAGAGGGTGCTTTAGAGAGAGCAATCGAATATACCAAAGAGAGAAAACAGTTTGGTCGTTCTATCGCCCAGCAGCAGAATACACAGTTCAAGCTCGCTGATATGGCTGCGAGAATCGAAGCTGCCCAGATGTTAGTTTATAAAGCAGCGATGGCAAAGGCGACACAGAAAGTTTACTCTGTGGAAGCAGCCAAAGCAAAATTATTTGCTGCGGAGACTGCAATGGCTGTTACTACGGAAGTAGTTCAGTTGTTCGGCGGATATGGATATATCAGAGAATACGACGTAGAGCGTATGATGCGTGATGCAAAGATTACTGAGATTTACGAGGGAACCAGCGAAGTTCAGCGTATGGTAATTTCCGGCGCATTGTTAAAATAGTCGCGGATGCTTATTCGGGATTCAAATACCAAAAAATATATAAGGAGTGAAAAATACATGAATATCGTAGTATGTATTAAACAGGTTCCTGATACAAAGGGTGGAGTTAAATTCAACCCGGACGGAACTCTTGATAGAGCAGCAATGCTTGCAATCATGAATCCAGACGATAAAGCTGGACTTGAGGCAGCACTTAGAATTAAAGACGAGACATGGGCAAAAGTTACCGTACTCACCATGGGATTGCCGAAGGCTGACGCGGTTCTCCGCGAGGCGATGGCAATGGGCGCTGATGAAGCAGTTCTCGTAACAGACAGAGTATTAGGTGGAGCGGATACATGGGCAACCTCTACTACAATTGCCGGAGCTCTCCGCAACTTAGACTATGATCTCATCATCACAGGACGTCAGGCGATTGACGGTGATACTGCACAGGTTGGGCCGCAGATTGCAGAGCATCTTGGACTGCCGGTTATCTCCTACGCAGCGGACATCAAGATTGAGGGAGATTCCGTTGTTGTAAAACGTCAGTATGAGGACAGATATCATGAATTAAAGGCAAAGATGCCTTGCCTTGTGACTGCACTTTCCGAATTGAATGAGCCGCGTTATATGACACCGGGCGGAATCTTTGAGGCGTGCGACAAGGAAGTGACTGTC
Organism: uncultured Roseburia sp.; assembly: GCA_964495195.1. Classification (GTDB taxonomy): domain Bacteria; phylum Bacillota; class Clostridia; order Lachnospirales; family Lachnospiraceae; genus Roseburia. The sequence goes on along the minus strand of CAZBUW010000033.1, from coordinate 17,616 downwards.
TGGGGAAGACCGGATTTGAAGGATGTCGATGATTCCGACCTCGGATTGAAAGGTTCTCCTACCAAGATTGCGAAAGCATCAGACAAAGTTGCAAAAGGCGCCGGCGAGAAACAGACGGGTTCTCCGGATGAATTGGTTGCATACTTAGTTGGAAAATTCAAAGAGAAACATATTATCTAATAAAAAAGGAAAAGTGGTGAATAAGATGTCATTAGAAGAATATAAGGGAGTATTTGTCTTTGCACAGCAGGTAGATAACGTATTAGATGGCGTTGCATTTGAGCTGCTCGGCAAAGGAAAAGATTTAGCAAAAGATTTAAATACAGACGTAACTGCAGTATTGATTGGTTCCGATGTAAAAGGTCTGGCAGATCAGTTGGCTGAATATGGTGCAGACAGAGTTATCGTTGTCGATGATCCGGAATTGAAAGAATACAGAACAGAGCCATATGCACATGCATTAGCGTCAGTTATCAACGAGTACAAACCGGAGATTATGTTAGTCGGCGCAACAGCAATTGGACGTGATTTAGGTCCTACTGTTTCCGCAAGGGTAAAAACAGGTCTTACAGCGGACTGTACCTCTCTCGAGATCGGAGATTTCCCATTGGTGGCTGCACCTGGAAAAGAAGATGAGCAGAAACATAACCAGCTGTTAATGACTCGTCCTGCATTCGGCGGTAACACAATCGCAACAATCGCCTGCCCGGACAATCGTCCTCAGATGGCGACCGTACGTCCTGGTGTTATGCAGAAAATTGCTCCGATTAACGGAGCAAAAGCAAACGTAGTTGAGTTCAACCCGGGATTCACACCGAACAACAGATATGTAGAGATTTTGAATGTTGTAAAAGCTGTGAAATCTACAGCGAATATCATGGAAGCAAAGATTTTGGTATCCGGCGGACGTGGAGTTGGCTCAAAAGAGAACTTCAAACTGTTGGAAGAGTTAGCGGAAGTGCTCGGTGGTACTGTGAGCTGTTCCCGTGCCGTTGTAGAGAACGGATGGCTTCCTGTTGACTTGCAGGTAGGCCAGACAGGTAAGACGGTCCGTCCACAGATTTACTTTGCAATCGGTATCTCCGGAGCAATCCAGCATGTTGCCGGTATGGAGGATTCTGATCTTATCGTTGCCATCAACAAAGATGAAGATGCTCCAATCTTCGATGTTGCTGACTATGGCTTAGTTGGAGATTTGAACAAGATTGTTCCGGCTCTGACCGCAGCATTGAAAGCTGAGATGGGCAAATAAAATATCGGAATACGAAAAAGCTCCTTTTTCTTCCCCGGCGATATGCCGGAGAGGAAGGGGAGTTTTTTTATCGAATAGGAAAATCCTATTCGATAAAAAATGCTCCGCGGGGATGCGCAGCTCGCGGAGAGGAAGTAAGTTGCTATGCAACACCGCTCGCGCGCGAAGAGTTTGCAAGCAAACTCTTTTTTTACTTTCTTTCCGGCGGTAAGTCTGCTATGATAGAGGTTAAATATGATAGGGGTACTTTGGGGACGGGAAAGGTGGAAAATATGGCAGTTATTATTTTTTTTGCAGTGGTTATGGGATTCATGTTTCTCATGGGAAGATCGGGAAGAAAGGTCGAAATCGCGCGCAGGCGGCGTGTAATCCGGGAAAAATTCGGGGACGCCTCCGGCTCGGAAAAGGAATTGTCTAAGTACCTCGATAATTATGCCGGATACACGGGGGAGGAAGCGCGCGTGGATGACGTCACATGGAAAGATTTGTCGATGTGTGAAATTTTTCGCAGAATCAACCGCTGCGATTCCTCCATGGGAGAGGAAATTCTCTATGCGAGTCTGCGGGGGAAGCCGCTGACAAAGGAGCAGACAGAACTTTTGGAAAAAAGGGTCGCCTATTTTGAGAGTGAGGAAAAAGTGCGCGGGGAAGTGGAATATTCCCTTGCCGATTTTGGAAAGGGCGATGCATCTTATCTGATTCCATCTTATCTGGACGGTATCTCGGAATATCACATGGAGCACATCTGGACCTACCGGCTGCAACAGATTCTTCTGGCGGTGGCGGCAATCTGCGCGGTGATTTTCCACGAGGCGAACAGTATCACCTTTTTGTGCATTGTCGTGGTGGTGAATATCGTGACATATATCATGACAAAATCAAAGTACGATCTGCAGATTGATATGCTCGGAAATGTGATTTCGCTTTTCAAAGTGGGCGGCGATATCGCAAAAAAATGTGAGGGGACGGGCGTCTGCGATGGGCTGGGGGAGAAGGTTGCAGCATTCGGCAGGGCAAACCGTATCGTAATTAAGATGCAGAGTCAGAGGAGGTCCATGTTCGCCGGGGACGCAATGGGAATGATGATGGATTATCTGCTGGGGCTCACAATGTGGCATGTGCTTGCCTACGAGAAGGTAATCTGTCAATTGGAGCGGGATACCGGAGCCTATATGGATATCTACCGCATGCTCGGGGAGCTCGACATGGCAATCAGTGTTGCCTCCTTCCGAAAGAGCCTCCCGTTCTATGCAAAGCCTCAGTTTGTGCAGGGGAAGAGATTGGCGATGGAGGAGATGTATCATCCGCTGTTAGGCAATCCGGTCTGCAACTCGCTGACGTTAGAGCAAAATTGCATTATCACAGGGTCAAATGCTTCCGGCAAGTCAACTTTTATCAAGGCGGTGGCAGTCAATGTGATTTTAGCGCAGACGATTCACACGGTCACGGCAAGAAGAATGGAACTGCCTGTGGCGCGCATGATTACTTCGATGGCGGTTGCGGACGATATCATGTCGGGTGAGAGTTACTTTATGAAGGAAATCAAATACTTAAAGCGCATTCTCGATTTGACAAATGACAGTGAGGTCACAATCTGCGCAATCGACGAGATTCTGCGTGGAACGAATACAGAGGAGCGAATTGCGGCATCGAAGGCAATCCTCAATTATCTCTCTGAAAAAAACTGCATCGTTTTCGTGGCGTCCCACGACAGGGAACTCACCGAAGGATTCAATGGCAGCTATGAGAATTATCACTTTTCCGAGGAGTTCAGGGAGGAAGATATCTTATTTGACTACAAGATTAAAAGCGGGCCTGCCAACACGAAAAATGCGATTCGTCTGCTGGAGTATGTCAAATTTCCTGAGACCGTCATCGCGGAGTCGAGACGTCTATCCGGACAGGCGTAGAAGACAGTAACAGTTCAGCCATAGCCTCATTCCGTGTGTTCCTTCATGCAAGCATGAGTCACACACTGCATGGGCTATGGCTGAACTGCTGTGTACGTGGAAAAATACTGAAATCCGGTTGGAAAATGTGGAAAAAGGGAGTATAATACAAAAGATTGATTGAGAATGAAGGAGAGAAGTATTATGCCAGAAAATAGTAGCTGCAGCGGTGCATCCACCTGCGACAAGGCAAGTTGTGAAGGGTGTCCGAGCAATAAGGCAAATCAGGGTTCGGCGAGCTTTAAGGAGCCGATGAACAAAGCATCCAATATCAAAAAAGTAATCGGTGTTGTGAGCGGAAAAGGCGGAGTCGGAAAATCTTTCGTCACATCCTCCCTTGCAAGCGCCATGAATAAAGCGGGGTATAAAGTCGGTATCTTAGATGCCGATATCACAGGTCCTTCGATTCCAAAGATGTTCGGCGTACACGGACAGGTTTATGGAACTGAGGAAGGAATGGTTCCGATGGTCGCGGAGGACGGAACGAAAATTATTTCCGTCAACCTCCTGTTAGATAATGAGGAGCAGCCGGTCATCTGGAGAGGACCGGTCATCGCCGGAGTGGTAAAACAGTTCTGGAACGAGACCGTCTGGGGCGATGTGGACTATCTGTTTGTGGACATGCCTCCGGGAACAGGGGATGTCCCGCTCACGGTATTCCAGTCCCTCCCGGTGGATGGCGTCATCATCGTAACCTCCCCGCAGGAGCTGGTTCAGATGATTGTAAAAAAAGCCTACAATATGGCGCAGATGATGAAGATTCCGGTTCTGGGTCTGGTTGAGAATTTCAGCTATCTGAAATGCCCTGACTGCGGAAAGGAGATTAAACTTTTCGGGGAGAGCCACATCGAGGAAGCCGCCTGCGACTTAGAGGTTCCGATTCTTGGCAGGATGCCGCTCGATCCGGCGTTTGCGGAGACTGCCGACGCAGGAAAGTTTTTCACAATGGAGAATCCTTATCTGGATTCGGCTGTGGAAGTATTGGAGAAGCTGTAAGTATCAGGACGAACCTTTTGAAAAAACAGGGGGCGCATCTTTGGAGTAATTCAGGATGCGTCCTTCATTTTACCTCTTACCTTTCTTAATTTACCTCTTATCTAAAATCTATTTACTTTTTTCCCCTCTTTTTTTATACTTTAAGACAAGCAAAGGAGCTTGGCAAATGAAAATCAGAATCGAGATGGATGAAACAGCAGAAGAGGAAGTGGTGATTCGCTGCAGATCTTTAAGTGATCAGGTCAGAGCAGTCCAGGAGGCGGTCAGCGGAATCATCAGCGGCGCGGAGAAACTTGTTTTTTACAAGGGGAACACAGAATACTATCTGTCGTTGGACAATATTTTGTTCTTTGAGACGGAGGCGGGAAGTGTCTGGGCACATACGCGGAAGGATATTTATCAGACAAAGCACAAGCTGTATGAACTGGAAGATATCCTGCCGGGATGTTTTACGAGGGTGTCAAAGTCGGCAATCTTGAACACCAACCACATTTATTCAATTAGCCGCAACCTGACGGCGTCGAGTGTCGTACAGTTTGAAGACTGCCACAAACAGGTTTTTGTATCGCGGTATTACTATAAGCCGCTTATCAACAAATTAGAGGAAAAGAGGTTACGTCAATGAAGGAAAATGGAAAGAAGATTTTTTGGGGAGTCATCTTTGTGCTTGCCGCGGTCTACATGATTGTCAGCAGAATTTATGAACTGCCGAGAATTGGATTATGGACGATTATTTTAACGATTGCGATGATTGCAATGATTATCCAGGGAATCGGGGAACTGAATTTTTACGAGATTTTATTTGGAGCGGCATTTTTGTGCTGTATCTATGACAGCCAGCTCGGGATTGAGGAATTGACACCGTGGCCGGTGCTCGGGGCAGCGCTTCTCGGAAGCATCGGTCTGTCCATGATTTTTCACAAAAAAAAACGGGTAGAGTGGACCGTTGGTGATGGAGCGGGGGTGGAGTTCGGCGGGAGTTCATCCGGCAGCTGCGACGGCGCGAACATTCTTATTGAGAACAATTTTGGAAGCGCGAACCGCTACATTAATTCTGAAAATTTTTGCAGTGCGTGCATTAAGAATAACTTTGGCTCGCTCAACGTCTATTTCGACAATGCGCTCATTCAGAGCGGTGCGGCCTATGTGGAGATTGAGAGCAGTTTCGGCAGCACAAATCTGTACTGTCCGAGACAGTGGAATATTGTAAATGACCTTTCCCGTTCCTTTGGAACGATCAATGAATATGGAAAAAGCGAGGGGAGCAGCAGCAACTCTCTCTATATCAAGGGTGAGGCAAACTTTGGAACAATCAACATTTATTACATTTAGTAAAAAACAGGAGGATACTATGACACAAAGAGATGAATTTTTAGCGGAGGAAGTACAGAAGTTAAAGGTGAAGGTGGATTGCGCCAACCTTATTTTAAAAGAAGCGGCAGGAGATAAGATTGTCGTGGAGACAGAGGGGATGGAAAAACAGGACTATAAATGTACTTGCGAAGGCGGGAAGTTAAAAATCCGGCAGAAGATGCACGGGATGCACAGGAGCAGCAAGAGATTGTTTTCCATTATTTTGTCCATCCCGGCGGGAAAGCGGTTCGATAAGACCAGCTTTGTGATTGGTGCGGGGGAAGCGGATGCGACACAGGCTGCCTTGAACACGGCTGATTTGAAGATAGAGACGGGAGCTGGAAACATTGCGATGAAGGAACTTAACGTATCGCAGGAGTGCTATTTAGAGGCGGGAGCCGGAAGCGTGCAGATTGAGAAGGTGTATGCACAGAACATGAAAGTCGACTGCGGAGCGGGCAAGGTTGAGATGAGAGGAAAGATTGAGAACAACTTAAACGCAGACTGTGGAGTCGGAAAAATTGTGATTCATCTGGACGGAAGAGAGACGGATTACAACTTTGAGACATCCTGTGGAATCGGAACCATCCGAATTAACGATTCCACAACAGGACGTCTTGGAAGTGAGAGATGCTGGACAAATCCGGAGGCGGTCGGAACCATTCGCCTAGACTGCGGAGTCGGAAAAATTGACCTGACCACAATCTAACTCTCCAGTCAGATCCTGATAGAATTTTACCTGAGTCTGATTCTGATAAGGAATAATCCAAAGGGACGCAACTCCAAAACTTGCGAGAATGAGCAGATACCATCCCAAAAAGCTCAGCGCAAGGTAGAGGAAGCGTCCTTTTTGATGTCTCATCATAAGGCGGCACTCGCGGAAAGCGGTGGTCACCTTCAACTCTGCGCGGTCAATCAGCAGATAAGTCACCAGCCCGTAGGTCAGAAGAAAATAGAGATTGAGCACAAGGCTTACCACTCCGGTTCCAATCAGAAGGGTCACGCTCGCTGCACCAACGTCCATCGAGCGGGTGAAAGCGGCCCCGCACAAAAGGGGAACGCTGCTTACAAAAGAGAACACCATCGTCAGAAATTCGGCTCCGACATAGCGCTCCGGCTGCCTGCGGAAGGCAAAGAAGAGCTGTTTTACCGAATATTCCTTCTGGCGCGACATATTCAGATGGATGTAGGACTGTCCTGCATTCAATACGGATAAGATCAGCGAGATAAAAAAGTCGGCTGCATAGAAGATGATATATTGGTTGAGGGACGGGGATTTTGCCAGCGAGGAGGAAAAAGGTGCCTCGATGAGAAATGCAATCAGTCCACTTAAGAAAAAAGCTGTCATCGGAATGTGATATTTCATATTTAAAGTTTCTCTTGCCAAACGTTTTAATTCTTTCGATTTGCGGTTCATGAAAATTGTCCTTTCGAGTCAGTGTTTTTGTATATTTGCTCATAAACGGGCGCTCCGCGCATAGCCACATAGCGTGTGTTCGTTCATGCAAGCATGATTCACACACTGCATGGGCTATGGCTGAACTGTAGTAACAGTTCAGCCCGCGCCATTCGCAAAGGCGCCTACGGCGCTTTTCCGCAGCTTTGCTGCTAACTTTGCTCATAAACGGGCGTTCCGCGCATAGCCACATAGCGTGTGTTCGTTCATGCAAGCATGATTCACACACTGCATGGGCTATGGCTGAACTGTTACCATTATATAACAAAATGCCGGGGTGTGACAACTGTAAAAAAATAAGACAAATCAGAAAAATTATGTTATCATAGTGCTTAAAAACGGGAGGACTGTCTGTGGTCTGAACAGTTGTAGGATGAGAGAGGTTACGGAGACAAATGATGACGGAGAATGAAAGAATAGAAAAAGGTCTGTGGATGACAGGATGGTGCTTAATCGGCGCGGCATTTTTGATTTTTCTTGCGATTAAGATAACCGGTTTTCCGGTACAGAAATATATGATTCCCTGCGTGTTCTACAGTCTGACGGGGCTGTACTGCCCGGGCTGCGGCGGGACGAGAGCGGTTGATGCACTGTTTCACGGGCACTTCCTGCGCTCCTTTCTCTATCACCCGCTCGTACCTTACTGCGCGGTGGTCGGGGGATGGTTTTTAATCAGCCAGACGGTGGAGCGTTTGACCGGACACAAAAAAAAGATAGCAATGCGTTACCGCGACTGCTATCTCTGGATTGCACTTGCAATCGTTATAGTCCAATTTGTCGTTAAAATTGCGATTCAGTTGGCGACCCGTACTGACTTTTTGCAGATGATTCCGCGATAGGAAAATTATTGTATGGTCATGAAGGACTCGTACATATCTTCAAAGGAGTCGTAGCCGGAGTAGACGGCTGTGGCATCTAAAAGACTGTCGAGGCTTCCGTACTGAAGCAGCATCATTGTGAAGGAGTAGGCGTAGAACAGCATCGTGGCGGCAATTCCCACAATGCCGAGAATCAGTCCAATCTGTGCCCGGCTCGAAAGAGTTCTCTCCCCTCCGCGCGAGAGCAGTGCGAACATGATGCTCAACGACCCGCAGAAAAGTGCGGAGTAGATGCAGCAGCAGGTTGAGACCGCAATCAGACCTAGTATGAGGGAAGCTAACTCCATCCCCTGTGAGCGCCTGTTCTGAGGCACAAAATTCATTTGCTGGTAAAACTGGTTATCCATAAAAGTTCTCTCCGATTTATCTCTATTTTTTCAAACATGTGTATATTGTAACACTGCAATTCTGAAAAGACTAGAGTTTTTTCTTGAATGCGCTCCCTTTTTTTTATATAATATATCTCAGGTGTCAGAGACCATTATCACAGAGCCAATGGAGGATCAGATGGATATTATCGCAAAAATTTCCGAGGAACTCGGAATTAAGAAAAGTCAGACAGAAGCAGCCGTCAAGTTGATTGACGAGGGAAATACCATACCGTTTATCGCGCGTTACCGCAAAGAGGTGACCGGGGCATTGAATGACGAGGTGCTTCGTAATTTATATGAAAGATTAAACTACTTGCGTAATTTGGAGGAAAAGAAGGAGTCCGTTCTTGCGACGATTGAGGAGCAGGGCAAGCTGACAGAGGAACTCGCGGCGCAGATTCGCGCAGCGGAGACTCTGGTTGTGGTGGAGGATCTCTACCGGCCATACCGCCCGAAGCGCCGTACCCGTGCAACCATCGCGAAAGAAAAGGGATTAGAACCTCTCGCAGAGTTAATCAGAGCGCAGGAAATCACCTCTTCGCTCGAGGAGGAGGCGTTAAAATATGTGGATGCAGAGAAGGAAGTTGCATCGGCGGAGGAAGCAATCGCCGGGGCGAAGGACATCCTTGCGGAGGCTGTTTCCGACGAGGCGGATTACCGCATACATATCCGTGATCTCACGGTCAAAAAGGGGCGCGTCATCTCGACGGCAAAGGATCCGGAGGCGGAGTCGGTCTATGAGATGTATTACGAATTTGACGAGCCGATTGAAAAACTTGCAGGCCACCGTATTCTCGCATTGAACCGCGGTGAGGCGGAGAAGATTCTGACGGTGAAGGTGGAGGCACCGCAGGAGGATATTTTGCGCTATCTTGAGCGACAGGTCATCACAAAGGACAATGCGCAGACGACCCCTGTTTTGAAGGAGGTTGTCGCAGATGCGTACGACAGGCTGATTGGACCGGCAATCGAGCGTGAGATTCGAAGCGATCTGACGGAGCGTGCAGAGGACGGCGCCATCAAGGTCTTCGGAAAGAACTTAGAGCAGCTTCTGATGCAGCCTCCGATTGCGGGACAGGTTGTGTTGGGATGGGACCCGGCGTTCCGTACCGGATGTAAGCTTGCAGTCGTAGATTCGACCGGAAAAGTGTTAGATACCACAGTCATCTACCCGACCGCATCGCAGAACAAGGTGGAGGAGGCAAAGGTGGTACTGAAAAAACTTATCTCGAAGTACCACGTCACCTTAATCTCGCTCGGAAACGGGACAGCCTCCCGCGAGTCGGAGCAGGTCATTGTGGAGCTGCTGAAAGAGATTCCGGTCAAAGTGCAGTACATCATCGTCAACGAGGCGGGGGCATCCGTCTACTCTGCCAGCAAACTTGCGACGGAGGAGTTCCCGAATTTTGATGTCGGACAGAGGAGTGCAGCCTCCATGGCGCGCCGTTTGCAGGACCCTTTGGCGGAACTTGTAAAAATTGACCCGAAATCCATCGGTGTCGGTCAGTACCAGCACGATATGAACCAGAAAAAACTGAGTGATGCCTTAGGCGGAGTTGTGGAAGATTGCGTGAATAAAGTCGGAGTCGACTTAAATACAGCGTCCGCTTCCCTGTTGGAGTACATCTCGGGAATCAGCAAAGCCGTTGCGAAAAACATCGTGGCATACCGCGAGGAGAACGGAAGATTCAGCGCGAGAAACCAGCTTTTGAAAGTGGCGAAGCTCGGGCCGAAAGCGTTTGAGCAGTGTGCCGGATTCATGCGTATCCTCGAGGGCAAAAATCCGCTCGACTCCACAGGGGTTCATCCGGAGAGCTACGATGCCACAAAGAAGCTTTTAGAAAAATTGGGATACACCCTGGAGGACGTCAAGAACCGCAGTGTGGAGGGCATCTCCCAAAAGATTGCAGATTACGATGCACTGGCGGCGGATCTTGGCATCGGTGTCATCACGCTGCAGGACATTGTGAAGGAGTTGGAAAAACCGGCGCGCGACCCGCGTGAGGATATGCCAAAGCCGATTCTGCGAAGCGATGTCTTAGAAATCAAAGATTTAAAACCGGGTATGGTCTTGAAGGGGACTGTCCGCAACGTTATCGATTTCGGCGCGTTTGTGGATATCGGGGTTCATCAGGACGGACTTGTCCACATCTCCGAAATCTGCGACCGCTTTATCAAACATCCGCTCGAGGCGGTCAGCGTCGGCGATATTGTCGATGTTCAGGTGCTCTCCGTGGATGAGAAAAAGCAGCGTATCCAGTTGACGATGAAGATCGGCGGCGGAAAGCCTGAGGCGCAGAAGAAGGAAGAGCGCGAGAAGCAGAAGAGCCAGAAGGATCGAAAATCAAACAACGACAAACGCAGCCAGAATGCGAAAAACCGTGACGGCGGAAATCGCAGCGGCAGAAATCAGGACAGAGGACGCAAGGGAAACAGCTTCTTCGACGGAATTATCATCGAATAGCGGCTTGACAAAAACGGCGCTTCTGCATACAATAGGATATAGAAAAAGAATAAGGAATCTTCGGGGCAGGGTGATAGAATTGATGCGGATGCGTATCTGTTCTAAATTCCCGACCGACGGTGATGGGGAGGCAATGACACCTCCGCTAAGTCCGTGAGCTGCGTGAGCAGTTGAGCCGGTGGGAATCCGGCACCGACAGTACAGTCTGGATGAGAGAAGAGATGCAGATAGAAAGTGGAGCGGAGACAGAAGTCATTTCCGCGAATATGTGCATATGCCCCCGGATCATTTTGATTCGGGGGTTTTCTAGTGCGCCCTGCGGCGCACGTCCATTTCCTCGCACGGATTCCGAAAAAAGGAGAGAAAAAGATGGATACACAAACAACAAAACAAGTAACTTCAGCAAAGAGAGTCAATGTGCGCTATCTGACGGTGACGGCGATGCTTACTGCGGTGGCATATATTTTGATGTTCCTCGACTTCAGCATTCCGATGGTGATTCCAAGTTTTATCAAGATGGATCTCTCGGAGCTTCCTGCACTCATCGGCTCGTTTTCGATGGGGCCTGTCTGCGGCGTGCTCGTATGTCTGTTAAAGAACCTGTTGCATCTGACAATCACGGAGACGGGCGGTGTCGGAGAACTGTCAAACTTTATTTTAGGAGCGGCATTTGTACTGCCGGCTGGACTTATCTACAAACGGAAAAAGACGAGAAAAAGTGCGCTGCTTGGCTCCGTGCTCGGCGCTGTCATCATGGGAGCAATCAGTGTGGTATCGAACTATTATCTGGTGTACCCGTTCTACTACAATTTCATGCCGGAGGAGACCGTGCTTGCTGCTTACAGGGCGATCATTCCGGGAATGCAGAGCATCTTACAGTGCCTCGTGTGCTTTAACATGCCGTTTACCATTGTAAAAGGGTTGTTCTCAGTGATAATTACGTTTGTAATATACAAACGGATTTCCCCGATTTTAAAGGGGCAGTCGTAAAAGGCGCGTGAAGCGTCTTTTCTTTTTGCAAAAAAAATGCTATACTTTCCATAGCATGACGAATAGAAGAGAGGATGACCAATGCCAATTGAATTTGATATTACATTAGAGCCGAAGGATATGTATCGTTTTAATATGTACCAGATGTATACCGGTTTCCATGGAATCTTTTCCATCGTGATTGGGGTTGCGCTGTTTGCGGCAGCAATCGGCACCTATGGAAAGGTGACGGTGAGCTATACTGCATTGTATGTGATTTTTGGAATTTTATTCTTAGTCTATATGCCGGTGACGCTCTGGATGCGTTCAAAACACAGTATCGCGGCATCTCCGGTGCTTGCGCACGCGCTTCACTACACCCTCGATGAGGAGGGCGTCCACGTCTCCCAGGGGGAGGAGAATGCGCTGCTGCCGTGGAAGCAGATCTACAAGATGATTTCGACAAAGAGCAATGTTTTGATTTACAGCAGCAGAACGGTCGCCTACGTCATCCCGCGCGCACAGCTCGGCGATAGCTACGGGGAAGTCGCGGAGTTAGCGCAGCGCAAGCTGGAAAAATATCGTGTCAAAATGAAGTAGAAAGGTATGAATATCATTGGAAAGAACGACTGTTTATGAGACTTTTTCTCCCGAGGAGACAAGAGCGCTCGGAAGGAGATTCGGGGAGGCGGCACAGCCGGGGGAGGTAGTCACCCTGCTGGGGGACCTCGGGGTAGGAAAGACTGTGTTCACACAGGGGATTGCGGACGGGCTTGGAATCACAGAGCCGATCTGCAGTCCGACATTCACCATTGTCCAGATCTATGAGGAGGGCAGGATGCCCTTCTACCATTTTGATGTCTACCGCATCGGTGATGTGGAGGAGATGGACGAGATTGGATATGAGGACTATTTTTACGGGGAAGGCCTTGCCATGATTGAGTGGGCGAATCTGATTGAGGAGATTCTTCCGGAGAAAAGACGGGAGATTACCATCGAGAAGGATTTGGAAAAGGGGTTTGAGTACCGGAAGATAACGGTGACGGAAAGGTGAGGTTACACAGATGAAATTATTAGGATTGGACAGTTCCGGTCTGGTCGCGAGTGTTGCCGTCGTCGAGGACGACAATCTGCTGGGCGAGTATACCGTGAATTATAAAAAAACACATTCACAGACACTTTTGCCGATGTTAGACGAGGTGGCGCGGATGATTGAGCTGGATCTGGAAAGTATCGATGCAATCGCGATTGCCGGAGGGCCGGGCTCGTTTACCGGACTCCGCATTGGTTCTGCTACGGCGAAGGGGCTGGGGCTTGCACTACATAAGCCGATTGTCAATGTGCCGACGGTGGAGGGGCTCGCATACAATCTGGCGGGATGCCCGGAGCTGGTGTGCCCGTTGATGGACGCCAGAAGAAACCAGACCTACACAGGTCTCTATCAGTTCCATGGAAATGAGATGGAGACCCTGCGCGGACAGTGCGCAGTTGGAATTGATGAAATTGTAGATGCAATTAATACAATAGGAAAAGAGACCGTATTTTTAGGCGACGGGGTTCCGGTTTTTCGAGAGTACATTGGGGAGAACTGCAAGGTGCCGTACCGTTTCGCACCGGCGCATCTGAATAAACAGCGCGCGGGAGCGGTTGCGGTGCTCGGGATGAAGTATTTTTCAGAGGGACGTTTTGAGAGCGCCGTGGAACACAAACCGGAATATTTGAGGTTGTCGCAGGCGGAGCGCGAGAGAATGGAACAGAAAAAATGATACAAATTCTAAAAATGCAGCAGGAGGATTTAGACGAAGTCGTAGCTTTGGAGGCGGAGATTTTTTCCATGCCGTGGAGCCGCGCCGGGTTTGCGGCATCTTTGACTACGGGGAATGGCATTTTTCTGGTGGCAAAGGAAGACGGAAAGGTTGTCGGTTACTGCGGAATGACAGCCTCGATTGACGAGGGGGAGATTACCAATGTCGCGGTCGCCCCTGCGGCGAGAAGGCGGGGAGTCGGAGAGGCACTCATACAGGAGATGATTTGCGAGGGCGGAAGAAGGGGAATAACCCGTATTGTCCTTGAAGTGAGAGTTTCGAATGAGGGGGCAATCCGCCTCTATGAAAAAAATGGTTTCGTGTGGGTCGGAGTCCGTAGGGGATTCTACGAGAAACCGAGGGAGGACGCAGGCATCATGGTGTACGGCGGCTGATGCCAGCAAATTCCTATGTTCATGCGGCAAAGAAACCTGTATAATGACCGGGAAACGAGAAGGCAGGAACAATAAGGAGACCAACATGAACCGGAACAATAAAAAAATAATCTGTAACCAGTGTGGAAAAGAAATTGGCAGGGACGGAGAGTGCCACAGTGATTTTTTGGAAATTACAAAGAACTGGGGCTATTTCTCCAATGGAAAAGATGGGTGTACACACCGTATTTTTCTGTGTGAAGACTGTTATGACAAATGGATTTTGGGCTTTTCCATCCCGCCTTTGCAGGAGGAATATACAGAGTATATGTAAAGGAGAATCAATGTTAGACGTATGTCTTTTAGGAACAGCGGGGATGATGCCGCAGCCGAACCGATGGCTCACGGCAGCAATGCTGAGATTTAACGGGAGCAGTCTTCTGATTGACTGCGGAGAGGGAACTCAGATTGCCATCAAGGAGAGGGGGCTTACATTTAAGCCTATTGATGTCATCTGTTTTACGCATTATCACGCGGACCACATCAGCGGGCTGCCGGGACTGTTGCTCACGATGGGCAATGCAGAACGGACCAAGCCGCTCACGATGGTGGGGCCGAGAGGATTAGAACGGGTGGTGACGGCGCTGCGGACGATTGCGCCGGAACTGCCGTTTGAAATAAAATTTATAGAACTGACGGAGCCGGAGGTGGATTTGGAGCTGAACGGTTATCATATCCATGCCTTCCGCGTCAACCACAATGTTGTCTGTTACGGTTACTCGGTGGAGATTAAGCGGGCCGGCAAATTCGATGTGGTTCGCGCGAAGGAGCAGGGGATTCCGCAGAGGTATTGGAGTATTTTGCAGCGCGGGGAGGAAGTGGAAGCGGACGGCATTCATTTTACACCGGATATGGTCTTAGGGCCTCCGCGCAAGGGCATCAAAGTGACATACTGCACGGACACAAGGCCGACGGAATCGCTCGCGAGGGCAGCGGAGGCATCCGATTTGCTCATCTGCGAGGGAATGTACGCGGAGAAAGAAAAAATTGCAAAAGCGAAACAGTATAAGCATATGACATTTTATGAGGCTGCGGAGATTGCGGCCAGAGCGAAAGTGAAGGAGATGTGGCTGACGCATTTCTCACCGTCGCTAGTGGGTGCGGAGAACTATATGCCGCAGGTGAGAAAGATTTTTGAAGCATCCAGTCTGGGAAAAGACGGAAAAAGTGTAGAACTGGGATTTGAAGATGAAATCTAGGAAGGTATGGTGGTCATTCTATGAAGAAAGTACGTGTTGTAGTTGTAGCAATTGTCTGTGTCACATTGATTGTAGCTTATTACTACTATCTGACGACAAAGGGTGGAAAAGGTGCGGAGGGCAGCACAGAACTGACGGAGATTGACAAGATTGTCACAAGGGATCTTGAGAACAATTATCCGGAGACGCCGCGCGAAGTCGTAAAACTGTACAATCGGATTATTACCTGCTATTATGGGGGCGAGTGGGAGGAGGAGGAACTCTACCAGCTCGGTGACCAGGCGAGGGCATTGTTCGATGAGGAACTGTTAGAGAACAATCCGCGGGACAAATATTTTCTGGCGCTCGAATCGGAGATTGCAGAGTACAAGGAGAAGAAGAAAGAGATTGTCTCCTCCGATGTCTGCAGCAGCAGTGACGTGTTGGAAAAGACGGTGGACGGGGATGAATGTGCCTATGTCACAGCCTCCTATTTTATGAAAGAGGGAAAGGATTACAGCAAGACTTTCCAGGAATATGTATTAAGAAAGGATGAAGATGGAAACTGGAAGATTCTGGTGTTCTATCAGATAGAGGGAAATTCTTCAAATGAGTAAGAGTGAGGACATAAAAATCTTAGCGATAGAGAGTTCCTGCGACGAGACCGCTGCGTCGGTCGTGGTGAACGGAAGAGATGTACGGTCAAATGTCATCTCATCACAGATTGCACTGCATACACTCTACGGCGGTGTGGTGCCGGAGATCGCTTCGAGAAAACATATTGAAAAAATCAATCAGGTCATAGAGCAGGCGCTAAAGGAATCCGATATGGCATTGGAGGATATGGATGCCATCGGCGTTACATATGGACCAGGGCTTGTCGGTGCACTCCTTGTGGGGGTGGCCGAGGCAAAAGCAATCAGCTATGCCAAAAATATTCCTCTGGTGGGCGTCCATCATATCGAGGGGCATATCAGCGCAAACTATATTGAAAATAAAGAATTAGAGCCGCCATTTTTGTGTCTTGTGGTATCAGGCGGACACACTCACCTTGTGAAAGTGTTAGACTACGGCTCCTATGAGATTCTCGGGAGAACCAGAGACGACGCGGCGGGTGAGGCTTTTGACAAAGTTGCACGTGCCATCGGTCTCGGTTATCCGGGCGGACCGAAGATTGAAAAAGTCTCCCGCGAGGGGAATCCACATGCGGTCGAATTTCCGCGGGCAAAAATTGCGGACGGCCCGTATGATTTCAGTTTCAGCGGACTCAAATCGGCAGTTCTCAATTATCTAAATGGTTGTAAGATGAAGGGAATAGAGATTGTGCAGGCAGATGTGGCGGCGTCCTTCCAGAAGGCGGTTACGGATGTGCTCGTGCAGAATGCGATGCGGGCAATCGATGAATTTAAGATGGACAAATTTGCAATCGCCGGAGGAGTTGCGTCAAACGGGACTCTGCGCGCGGCGATGCGGCAGGCGTGCGAGGAGAAGGGGGTTGCATTTTATCATCCGTCCCCGATTTTTTGCACCGACAATGCGGCGATGATCGGCGTAGCTGCCTACTATGATTTTATGGCAGGCAGGCGTGACGGGCTCGATCTGAATGCCGTGCCGAACTTAAAACTGGGAGAGCGATAAAAGGATGAGCAGATATACGGCAATCGTGCTTGCCGCCGGGAGCGGCAGCAGGATGAACGCGAAGGTGAAAAAGCAGTATCTTCTATTAAAAGAGAAGCCGGTTTTATATTATTCGCTGAGAGCATTTGAGGAGAGCCCGGTGACGGACGTCGTTCTTGTGTCGGGAGCGGATGAGATAGAATATTGTAAAAAAGAGATTGTGGAGCGCTATGGATTTCGCAAAGTCACTGCGGTTGTAGCGGGAGGAAAAGAGCGCTATCACTCTGTCTTTGAGGGCTTGAAGGCGGCAGGAGAGCCGGATTATGTCTTGATTCACGACGGGGCGAGGCCTTTTTTGACGGAGGACATCCTGCGCCGCGCGATGGACGGAGTGCAGAAATATCGCGCCTGCGTAGTTGGAATGCCGGTAAAAGACACCATCAAGATTGCGGACGGCGACGGCTATTCGAAGGAGACACCCGAGAGGAAAAAGGTGTGGATGATACAGACACCGCAGTGCTTTGAGTATCGCCTGATCTATGACGCTTATGAAAAAATGCTCGCACAGGAGGATGAGGCAATCACCGATGATGCGATGGTGTTGGAACGGGTGCATGGTCTGCCGGTCAAACTGATTGAGGGAAGCTATCAGAACATCAAGATTACGACGCCGGACGACATGGTGGTGGCGAATGCTTATCTGCAGGAATGCGCGCGAAAAAAAACAACGAAAAATTAAAAAAGGATATTGACATATTTTAATGGAAATGGTAGAATAAATTTTGCACTGATTCGTGCGAAAACGGAGAGGTATCGAAGTGGTCATAACGAGGCGGTCTTGAAAACCGTTTGTCCGCAAGGGCGCGTGGGTTCGAATCCCACCCTCTCCGCTTC
>CAZBUW010000032.1:0-32396 GCA_964495195.1 uncultured Roseburia sp. | reverse complement strand
ATAAAATCTTAAGTTTCCCATATATACAATTCTTGTTCGTGAAACAACCCTAAAAGTGAACCGTTTGCAAAATATCCGGCAAAAGAGGTTGGAAATAAAAAATCCGAGAAATGAAAACAATTTTCTGTTTTCACATCCCGGTTCTAATCCGCATGCACAAAATGGATTGCATTCGGATACTATTTTAAGCCATTTGTCCTTTTTCCATTTTCCATGCCATTTAACTTCTTTCTCGCATAGACCAAGGTGATTCCTCTCTTTTTCCTCTCGGACTTCGTCTCAACCTCATCGAACTTTTTGACGAGCTCTGTCAGTTTATTGAAACCATAATTTCTGCAGTCAAAATCCGGAAACTCCTTCAACAGATAATTTCCAAGTTCCCCCAGAAACAGCCAGCCATCCTCCTGCGATTTGCTCTCAATCAGCGATATCACCGTGCTCTTTATCGTATCGATACTCGTAATCGGAGTAGCTTCTGTCTCTGCCTCTTTCTCCTCTTTTGCCTCGAGCCTCTTCTCCGGAATCGCAAGGGACGCTCTGTATAACACATCAAGCGTCTTAAATACTCTGCACGCCTTCACAAAAGCGGATGGCGTCTTGCTCTCCCCCATTCCGATTATGTCCTTGCCGGACTCCCTGATACGCATTGCCAATCTTGTAAAATCACTGTCAGACGACACCAGCACAAATCCATCCACGTTATCACCATACAGTATGTCCATAGCATCTATGATCATTGCAGAATCCGATGAATTCTTTCCATGTGTGTATGTATACTGCTGGATTGGCGTCATGGAATTCTCCAATAATATTTCCTTCCACGATGCTTTTGTCGTGTCTGTCCAATCGGCATATATCCTGCGTACACTGACAATTCCAAACTCTTTTGCCTCACTCAAAATGATATCCACGTATTTTGGTGATATGTTGTCCGCATCAATCAATAATGCATATTTCTTTTCTTCGTCCATCCCTTATCCTCTTTTCCATTGATGCATCTATTATAATTCTTTTCCCGCCGGCATTTCAATACCAAACTACATATTTCCTATACATTCCTTGCTTTCTCGAGCAATTTTTTCCACAATGTGAACCACCGGACAAGCGTCCGCATCTACAAATATCTGCATATTACACCACCAATCTAATAGGACAGTCTGCGCTACACCGTCAATTTCCCTCAAACATTAGATATGAATTTGAAAATCTCCATGAAATTCCTATAATTTGTCCTTTTTCATTTTGGACTCTTTTCCCTCATGCCACAATTCCACATTGCGATATATTTAAATTGTCCATTCCTAAAATTTACTCGCTCTTTTAATCATACTGTTTTCTAGCAAATTAGCAACAAATTCGCATATGCACTCATTCATATAGAATTGTTGTCATCGCATATAAATTAGGAAACTTAAGGTATAAGATAGCTCAATATCAAAATTGATATAACGTGTTTGCAATCAACTACATGTGTGTTATAATTTATCTATTATAAACGAAAGAAGGTATAGCTTATGGGATTTAATGAAGATTTAAAACAGCTTTCAGAACGAGTTATGTCTCTGAGGGAGAACATCTCTACCGAGGAAGCAACAAAAATGTCAATGATTTTGCCATTCTTCCAACTACTTGGGTATGATGTATTTAACCCGGGAGAATTTTGTCCTGAATACACCGCTGATGTCGGTGTAAAAAAAGGTGAAAAAGTCGATTACGCCATTCTCATCAATGGGAATCCAGAAATTCTTATTGAATGCAAATGGTGTGGTGAATCTCTATCAAAGCATGGCTCACAGTTATTCCGTTACTTTGGAACTTCTCCTGCCAAGTTCGGTATTTTAACAAACGGATTAACATATCAGTTTTTTACCGACTTAGACGAGGCGAATAAAATGGATCTTACTCCATTCCTTGAAATCCATTTAGATGATTTAAAGGATGCTCAAATCAATGAGCTAAAGAAGTTCTCGAAAGAAGTGTTTGATAAAGATAGTATTTTTAGCACCGCATCAGAACTTAAATACTCATCCTTAATAAAGGGACTTCTCACTAAAGATTTAGATGAGCCAAGTGATGAGTTCGTCCGTTACATATTATCGAACATTTATGATGGTCAGAAGAATCAGAAAGTGCTTGATAAATTTAAACCCATCGTCAAAAAATCTTTTACCGGATTCGTGAATGATATTGTAAATCAAAAAATATCCTCTGCCCTAACTCCTGAAACTGATGAGACGCCTGTCGAACCCTCACCTTCAGTCGAGCCAAAAAGTAAGGTGGTCACAACCGAGGAAGAATTGGAAGCATTTTATATTGTGCGTGGAATTCTCGCAGGTGTTGTCCCGGTAGAAGATGTCGTATATAGAGATACTGAAAGTTATTTCGGTATATTATATTGCGATAATAACAGAAAACCCATTTGCAGAATAAATCTCGAAACCAAAAATAAGCAACTGCTTATTCCTGATCAAAATAAGAATTTCGAGCGAATATATATTAATTCTTTAAATGATATATATTCTTATAAAGATAAACTTATCAACGCTGTCAAAAGGTATTTAGAAAAATAACTATATACCACCCCCGGCACACGCTGGGGGCAGGAACCTTGACAATATAATATACTTTGTGCTGTTATTACTCTTGTTCTTAACATCAGACGTAAAAAAGTAGCGCCCTCGGTCTGGTAAACCAAGGTGCTACTTTTTGTAACAAATTGTCTTTACCGGCGGCTAGGCTTCATCTAGCTTTTGGTTCATTGGTTCGGTAATGTTCTGTTTGCTTTCTGCATTTCAAATTCTGCGGTTGCGTTATGTCGGCTCATTTCATCAAGTGCTGCACCTTGCATAACAAGACTTCCCACTGATAGTAAATTATTTAATTTCTGTTGCTGTAACATTTGTTCTTGTTGCTGTAATGCTTGTTTTTGTGTATCTTCTACACGTCTTTGATGTAAAGCAGTCTCATACAGATTGATAGCTTCTTTCAAGTTGTCTGCCCTGTAATTCATTTAACTAACGATGGTGATATTCCTACCATCGGTTCTGGCTACTACGAATCAGACGAACAAAAAAGATTGACAGAAGCTTTTTTGTACTAAATCTTGACACAGGACCATTTTCTATTCTCTTACTCAATCACTTTCCAATAACCAGTCTTTTTAGAGCCAACTCTTTCTACATATCCATTCTCTTTCAAGAATGCAAGATTATTTTCCACTGCTGTTTCACTAATTCCTAGTATTTGATGTAATTCGCTTGTGGTAATATTCGGATTATCTCTCATTTCTGTTATGATTCTTTGTCTTCTTGCATTTAATCCTTTTTTATTCCCAACCTTATCCCCAACTTTTTTCCCAACTTTTTTTATTCGCTGAAGAGGGATTGTAACAACAATCGAATTTTCCCTAAAAGAAAAAGCTTCCTTCCCATAAGTTTCAATAATCTTAGGAACACCACGACCTGATTTTTCACTGATATGCAACTGTAAAAAAATTTCTGATAACTTTTCATTTACTGGAATTGATTCTCCCAAGAAAAAGCCTTCCATCGTCTGCGCCGGTGCTAGTGTTCCTCTAGATAAGATTTCTATCCTATCTGAGAATACAGAAATCATTGGTTCATTTCCACTTATCCATAGATTATGCAAAATAGCATTTATAATTGCTTCTCTAAAGGCCTTATTATCAAACAGGGGTATTTCTGGACGTTCCACGACGCGTTCGCTCTCATCTGCCTGAATCAAATTCAATACATCCGCATATCTTAAAACTTCATCTAACGTATAGAGCAAACAATTATTACCAAATTCTCTTACCGAGAACAAATTGGAACCTTTCGTTTCACCTTCAAAAATTGATACTCTTAACGGAAAATGGGAATTATCTGAAAGCAACTGTGCCAGCAAGTTATATTCCCCATCTTTATTTCTCAATCCTAGATTTTTCTCAAAAGTTTTCTCATTTAATACAATTCCTTTTGAACCATAATACCCAAATAATTTTGAAAATGTCAGTTCCTGATATTTTGCCGGTAATGTTTCAATCGTCTCCACTCTTCCGTCCAAAATTTTGAACAACTGGATCTCCCTTTTGGGATAATCCTTCAAATTTGCTTTTGATGAACCAATACGAATATATCTCTTTTCTTTAAAAGCTGTCGGAATTTCTTCTGCAGCAGGAATCACCAGAACAACAACTCTCTTGCCATTTATAATTATTTCCTCAAAGGAAAAATTGATACTCGGAGACAAATTTCTCGCCAGAAAATTTTGATATGCCTCCTTATTATGGTCACAGTATTGATTAAATGTTGTACCAACGATCTCATGCGTATCGTTATTAACACCCCAAACAAAATATGCCTGAAGCTTATAGTGAAACGCCGCCGCATTTGACAGGGCTGATACATATTCACCAAGCACTTCTGGTTGGAACCAATTTTCTTTAAATTCAAACCACTCCTGCTCATCATCATATGCACATAAGTCTAAAATTAATTTTTCTATATTCATAAATCATCATCCTTTTTCCCAACTTTTATTCCCAACATAGACACTATAGCACATTTGGAATAAAGTTGGGAATATTTTATGCATTTATCAGAAAAAGTATTCTTAAAACCTATCAAAATCCCCCAGTTGAACATGACACAACACAACGCAAGTAAAACTAAAACTGTTTTTGCTAATTTCCCCATTTTCTTATTCGGGATTGTATTTCTATATTGGCTTCTCACTGTGTTCAAATTAATCTGAATGTTAGCTAATTGCCTAATAATAGATACAGCTTCATTCAATCCATTTAATAATTCATCTCTTGTTTCCATCTATACACCTCTTCTAACTAATCAATATTTTATAGTTATCATCTTTCTTCAAATTATGTCATTTATTCTGTAAAATCACTATATTCTTCGGCATCAATATAAACACTCTCTGTTTCCAATGTGTCTATACCAAACTTCGCACCATTTTTAGAATCATCTCTTACAAGCATAAATCCTGCAACATTTAATCCATCTGTTGTTGCACCATAAACCGCATATTGTGATTCATAAATGGCTTTTCTGGACTCTCCGCTATATACAACACCTCTATGTCCGATAGCATACTCTATCTCATCTTCTCCAAGCATAACAAGTGCCTCAAACTGTACATTATTTCCTGTCCCGTCAATTATTAAACTTACTGCTACCGGATAACTTTCGCCTGCAATCTCTTCGTTTTGAAGTTCCTCTATTTTTTGATTATAAGAATCCATTTCCTGCTGTGCATCATCCATCATTTCTTGCGTCATGGAATCTGCCATTTCATTTGCTGCTTCATTTGCTACCGTTATGCCCTCTGCTATCACTGTATCAAACAATTCTGTTGCTGTCTTTACCTCCTCTAATCCAACTTTACTTGTATCGATATAGCTCATAAATATTGGAGAGAATTTTTCGCCCTCATGTCGTGCCATATAGTCCTGCCAATCTTGTGCAAGCGATGTGCCTTGTCCGAATAATTCATCTTGATTATTTCCTGCAAGATTATAATACAACGCTTTACATATATCACGATTAACGTCTGTAAGATGTTCATCCAAATATCGGTGAAAACTTTCTTCCCACTCACAAAATATATCAAAATTTGTTTCAAAATAATCAACCCCATATTCTTCATAAAAGAAGTCTTCAACAGAGAAACCATTAAACACAGCCAATAACCAATCACTACAGGTTTTGGTATTTTGGATTGCAACAGAATTTGTTTGCAAATTCTCTGCTTTCTCTTTCATTTCTGTTAAATATCCCTGATATTTCTCAATCTCTGCCTTATTTTTTCTTCCATGAGTCCCAGCAGGTTTTCTACTACTTCATCATCTGTCATTTATGCAAAATCGCCCATAGTATAATCGCCTGTATTATATAGTGTCGCAACTCCATTTTCAAATACGATTACTTTTTTGGGTTTAGAATCTTTTTCAAAATTTTCTGTCACATAAGTAATTGTTCTTTCTTTGCTGTCTACAATACTTTTCGGTGTTGTTCCTTTCCCCGAAGAACCCCCACAGCCACTCAATAACAAAGTAGCTGAAAGAGCAAGTGTTAAAATTGCTGTAATTCTTTTTTTCATAGCTTTATCCTCGTCTTTCTTTAGTAATTTGTACATAGATTGATTTGCAGAAGGTGTTGCAAATAGCTTTTCAATCGTAGTTTTTTTATTACTGGCCAGTATATGTATAACAGCAGAGACTTCACTGACCATAACCATCAGCACCGTTCAGTCGTTCAATCAAATCAGCATCACCGGAAAAACCATAATATCCTTGTGCATGAAATGCATCAGATACTGCAATGCGCATATCCGGGGCGCTGTCAGAAAGCTCCCCAAGCGTATTTTGCTTGGGGAGTTATGTTGCTTAAGATGCGGTATAATTGGCATACATGCCACTCCATGAACCGCCGTCGGCAGCCGGAACAAATTCGAGTCTTTCACCACTGTCAGAGAATGTGCTGTATCCTCTTTCAATGGTAAAAATTCTATTTAATTCCTGCAAATCTGCTATCGGGTCTCTCGGAACACCCAACGTGTTATGAGCCACAATGTAGTAATAACAAATATTATTGCTTCCGTTGTCAATAAACTGATGTGGTGCATAACCATATTTTGTTGTTACATATTCACATACCTCATCATATGTCATACCCGTCGTTTCCGCCACTGCTGTTTCTTCTGCCGGTGCCGCTGCCTGTACCACAACCTTGTCATTACCCAAGCAATTATTGCTTACATATGCAACATTGCCGTTATACTCAATGCGATATCAGCTTGTCTCAACACACTGACCTGTCACCTTAACTTCATCGTTGGTGGACAATCCGCCGAGTTTCTCGCCGTCTGTACTTGGGAGACTTTTTACGTTTACAGTTCTCTGCGCGTACATGGTGGAATCCATGTCGTTATAAGTGTAAGTAAGCATAGAGCCTTCTGCTGTTCTGATATGTCAGAAAGAGAACTCCGTTTCCCACATATTAGGGAATTACGAGAAAATGCCGATTTATCACAAACCGATATGGCAAAGATTTTAAATTGTTCACAAGTAGCATACTCTTATTACGAAATAGGGAAAAGAGATATTCCCACCGAAACACTGATTAACTTAGCCAAATATCATAACTGCTCTGTTGATTATCTATTAGGTCTTACAAATAAAAAGAAACCATAAAAAAGCAGTACATCAACCATAAATGATGAACTGCTTTTTTATATCTTCATTTTCATTAGAGTGGACCTGACGGGAGTCGAACCCGTGTCCAAAAACCAATTCCCTGTCCTTCTACGAGTGTAGTCAGTTGTTTGACGTTCCCTCTGCCACCCGGGAGCTGACACCCTGATGGTTTCAGTAGCTTCATGATACGCCCACCGGCTCAAAGCTTTGCCGGTGTCGTTTCCTACATAGTCGAAGCCTGGGTCCTAATGTGTAGGTGCACTAGGTCAGACTGCAGCCATTAGGCTGCGATTGCTAAATTATCTTCAGCGTTTAATTTTAGTTTTGCCATTTAACGCATTGCATGCGACTCGCTTCTCCAGCTTCATGATCCCTGTCGAAACCATTACAGGCCCGGAGTATATTTTACTGTATCGATTCAAAAGGCAGATGCATTGAGATCAATACAGATTTTTAACTTTAAATTCACGCTCCGTCTCACGCCGCATATCTTTCTTTGCGATATCGTGGCGCTTGTCGTAGAGCTTCTTCCCTTTTGCGAGGGCAATCTCCACCTTGACGAGACTTCCCTTGAAATAGACTTCCACAGGAACTAAGGTGTAACCCTGCTCTGCAATCTTACCCACCAGCTTGCGAATCTCCGATTTGTGCATCAGAAGTTTCCGCGGCCGGAGCGGATCCTTGTTGAAGATATTCCCCTTCTCGTATGGGCTGATGTGCATTCCGTAGACGATGACCTCACCGTTCTCGATGCGGACAAACGCCTCCTTGATGCTCGCCTTTCCCATCCGCAGGGACTTTACTTCCGTGCCGTGCAGTTCGATACCTGTCTCATACTTTTCTTCTAAGAAGAAATCATGGTATGCTTTCTTGTTGTTCGCTATTAACTTTTTCTCTGCTTTTGCCATGATTCCATCCTCCCGATTGCTGTTACAGTATAACGCAGATTTCTATTTCACGCAATAAACTTCCGGTTAATTTTCATAAAAAATTTGAAAATCAATTGTGCGCATCATCTTATCCGTGTCCGCCACGCGCACTTTCACGCTCTGTCCCAATTTATAGCGGCGGTTCGTGACCTCACCCACGAGCTCGTAGGTCGATTCCTGATAGTGATAATAGTCGTCGAGCAGGGTCGTCACATGCACAAGTCCCTCGATTGTGTTTGGGAGTTCCACATAGAATCCCCACTCCGTCACTCCTGAGATAACTCCCTCGAAAACCTCGCCGATATGCTCCGACATATACTCCACCTTCTTGAGTTTTTCCGTCTCGCGCTCCGCCTCATCGGCTCTGCGCTCCATCTCACTCGACTGCTTCGCAACCTCGGGCAGAATCACATTGTAATGCTCGATGCGTTTCTCGTTCATCCTGCCGCGCAGCGTCTCCTTGATGATACGGTGAATCTGCAAATCCGGATAGCGGCGGATTGGCGAGGTAAAATGGCAGTAATACGGTGTCGCAAGACCAAAGTGTCCGGTGCCGATTGTCGTGTATCTCGCCTGCTTCATGGAGCGCAGCGTCAGGCGGCTAATCAGTGCCTCCTCCGGTGTTCCATCAATCTTTTCCAAAAGTTTTTGTAGTTCCTTCGGATGAACGTCATCCTGCGTCATCTTGATATGGTAGCCAAAATTATTGATGAACGTCGACAACTTCTGAATCTTCTCGGAGTCCGGGTTGTCGTGGGTGCGGTAGACGAACGGTATCTCCTGCCAGAAGAAGTCCTGCGCCACCGTCTCGTTGGCAATCAACATGAAATCTTCGATAATTTTCGTTGCCACGTTGCGCTCATACGGTTTGATTTCCACCGGTTTCCCCTGTTCATTCAGGATAATCTTTGTCTCCGGAAAATCGAAATCGATGGAACCGCGCTTTCTCCTCTTTTTGCGAAGGATGGCGGCAAGTTCCTCCATGCGCTCAAACATTGGAATCAGCTCCTCGTACTCCCTGCGCTCCGCCTCATCTTTATCCACAAGAATTTTCCTAACACTTGTGTAACTCATTCTCCGATCCACCTTAATCACAGTCTCCGCGATGGTATGGTCAACTACATTTCCCTTTGCATCAATCGTCATAATACAGCTGAGCGCTAAGCGGTTCTCCCCCGCATTCAGGGAGCAGATTCCGTTTGACAATTTGTGCGGCAGCATCGGAATCACACGGTCGACAAGATAGACCGACGTCCCCCTTTTAAGCGCCTCGACATCGAGTGCGCTGCGCTCCTGCACATAGTTACTGACATCGGCGATATGAACGCCGAGCTTATAATTTTTACCCTCTTTTGTCAGCGTGATGGCATCGTCTAAGTCCTTTGCATCCTCGCCGTCGATTGTGACCGTCTGCCAGTCCCTCAAATCCATTCTTCCCGCCATATCTGCCGTGCTGACCTCATTCGACACATTCTCCACCTGCTTCATGATCTTATCGGAAAACTCCACAGGCAGATCGTAGGATCTGACGATGGACATGATATCGGTTCCCGGGTCATTGATGTGCCCGATAATCTCGACGATTTTTCCCTCCGGTTTCTTATCCTTCGAGCCGTAGCTTGTCAATTCAACTACAACTTTATGTCCGGTAACAGCCCCCTTAGAACGCTCCTCCGGGATAAAAATGTCCCTGCCGAATTTTGGATTGTCCGGCACTGCAAAGCCAAAGGTCTTACTCTTCTCATAGGTGCAGACAATCTGCGTCATGCCATGGCTCACGATTTTTACAACGCTTCCCTCGCGTCTCTTCCCGCGCGTGGAATCCGAAACGGTAATCTGCACGGTATCCTGATGCAGCGCTCCATGAACATGCTCCGCAGGGATGAAAATATCCTCCTCCTCGCCTTCCACGGTGACAAAACCGAACCCTCTCGGATGGGCGGTGAAGATGCCCGTCACAAATTTTCCCTCCGCTTTGGAGTATTTTCCCTTGGCGGAGACTTCTATCCTGCCCTCGTCGAGCAGCTGCTGCAAAATCTCCTGCAATTCGCCGCGCTGAGCCTTTGGCACACCGAGCACCATCGCCATCTCCTTCGCTTTCATCGGCACATAGAGCTCATCGCACATAAACTCATATATCATTTTTTTTCGCTCTGCTTGTAACTTCTGTTCCATCCTCTTACGTTCCTCCCGGACATCCTTAAGTTCTATCTACTAAGACTATTATACGGTTTTTTGTCGCTTCTATTCTTCCTATTCGATAAGAAAAAAAGCCGCCGCATCTGCGACAGCTCCTCTTTTCTTAGAAAATTCCCATATTCAATACTGCGGCAATTACGATAAAGAGCACGACTAACACTCTCGTAATCTTCACTAGCATTCCTTCCATGGAACGTCCTTTATTCTTGCCCCAATAGGTATCTGCCGCTCCGCTGATAGCGCCGAGTCCTGCGGATTTTCCCTCCTGCATCAGGATGATAACTGTCAATGCAACACTGATTAAAATAAAAATAACGGTTAAAATCGTTTTTAAGACTGCCACGATCTACACCTCCTGCTTCTTCTTTACTCACAACTTCTCAAAGTATAACACAGTCATCTTCCCATTTCAAGCCTTTTTTGCCTTTTGGGCTGAACTGTTACACAATTAGTGATGGAACAGACGGATTCCCGTGAATGCCATCGCCATATTGTACTTATTGCAGGTATCGATAACATGGTCATCGCGGATAGAGCCACCCGGCTGAGCCACATAGCAGACACCGCTTCTGTGTGCGCGCTCGATGTTGTCTCCAAATGGGAAGAATGCGTCAGAACCGAGAGATACGCCTGTGTTTTTCTCTAACCATGCGCGTTTTTCCTCCGCGGTGAATACGGCCGGTTTCTCTGTAAAGATATTCTCCCATGCGCCGTCTGCGAGCACATCCATGTAGTCCTCGCCCATGTATAAGTCGATTGCGTTGTCGCGGTCCGCACGCTTGATATCAGCCTTAAACGGAAGGTTTAATACCTGTGGAGACTGGCGCAGCCACCAGTTGTCCGCCTTGGATCCTGCAAGTCTGGTGCAGTGGATGCGGGACTGCTGCCCTGCCCCAATTCCGATTGCCTGTCCGCCCTTCACGTAGCAGACGGAGTTGGACTGTGTATATTTCAATGTAATCATTGCGATGGCAAGGTCGATTTTAGCCTGCTCCGGCAGCTCTTTGTTCTCTGTCACCATATTGTCAAAGAAATGCTCGTCGATGACAAGTTCGTTTCTTCCCTGTTCAAACGTGATGCCGAACACTTCCTTGCGCTCGATTGCAGCCGGCACATAGTCCGGGTCGATCTCAATCACGTTGTAGTTTCCATTTTTCTTTGCCTTTAAAATGGCAAGCGCCTCCTCGGTGTAGCCCGGAGCGATGACACCGTCGGAAACCTCGCGCTTGATAACCAATGCTGTCGCCTCGTCACACACATCAGAGAGCGAGATAAAATCGCCGAAAGAGGACATTCTGTCCGCTCCTCTCGCACGGATGTAGGCGTTTGCCAGCGGAGAAAATTCTACCTTCATATCGTCTACCCAATAAATTTTGCGCTCCACCTCGGAGAGCGGAAGTCCCACTGCCGCGCCTGCCGGAGAGACATGTTTAAAAGAGGTTGCCGCCGGAAGTCCTGTGGCTTTCTTCAACTCTTTTACGAGCTGCCAGCCGTTGAAAGCATCCAAGAAATTGATGTATCCGGGTTTTCCGTTCAACACTTTGATTGGAAGTTCGCCCTCCTCCATATAGATTCTGGACGGTTTCTGGTTTGGATTACAACCATACTTTAATTCTAATTCTTTCATCTGATTCATTTCCTTTCTTTGCCTCTGACTCTATCACCTATTTATTCTTATTGACGATGCGTGTCTCATATTTTCCTGTCGCAATCTCAATGAAACGCACGAACAGAGATACTTTGTTCTCCTCGTTTAAGTTGTCCCATACGAGGTTGGTAAAAGTATCGATATCTCCGTCGATTCCAATCCAGGCAGGTTCTCCCTCAAAGCTTGGAAGCGGGTTGCCGTCCCCCATATAAGTGTGGATGAAGTGTCCCTCTCCCGCAACCGGATTCTCATATGCGAATGTGTAACGGTTGCAGGCATCCGGATTGCCGTTGCTGCTCTTTAAGATAGACATTGCGTAGTTAAATTTTCCATTCTCGATATGCATGATACCGGAGATACGAGGTGTGTAGTTTGGAGCATCCGGCTCAAATTCCCTTGTGCGCAGCGCCTGCTCAAATGTCTGCTGCTTATCCATCAATTCGTAGATGGTATCTGTCTGGTCACCGTTGGTGATGATTGTTTTATTTCCCAATACACGTACCGGTGCATAGATGATCAAACTTGGATCACTCAGTTTGGAAGGGTCAAAAGCCTGCGTACGGATACCTTCCCCGTCCTCTACGAAGACACGGTTGCGGCTGTTCTCACTTCTTCCCATGATAAAATAAGCGGTAACTGCATATTTTCCATCTGCTGATTTTCCGATTACGATTCCTCTTCCCGGATAGCTGTTTCCTGCCAATTCATTTTTTAATGATTCCTGTTTCATCTCTAACCTCCATTAATTCATCGATTCGTGCATCTGCCTGTCCCTGTTGACTGCGCAATCTGGCGCAAAATAAGGCGCAGACAAAAAGCCTGCGCCCGTCCGATACCCATTCTAGCATGATACCCTCCATTTTACAATGGATTCCGCCTTATTAGGTATATGAATTTATTTACTAAGTTTTATTAGCATATCTAATATCAACTTCTCGCGTTATAAGTGCTGCCCCCCAGCATAGATGTCGTTCCATTCTTCTGATATATGCTGCTTCCATAGACCAGATTGAGATTTGAAAGGCAATACTCCGCATTTGCTCTGATATTTTTGCTCTTATTTGCCACCTGTGCAAAAAAACTTCCCTTCTCGTGAAAGACCTTCTTTAAGTCCTCCTTGTCCGCCGCCTTAAATTTTTCACTCTGCACCGTGAGCGTACCGTCGCTTTCAATCGAGATTCCAACCTTCTCTAACGACTGACTGCTCGAGATTTCATACTGCTTCAATTGACGGATGTAGAGGTTCATCGTTGTGGAATCCACATCGTTCATGCAATCCATCATATCATTGAAATCACTGAGACTCGCAAGAAGCTCCTTTTGCAGCTTCACTTGTGAGGTATCTCCCTCGAACAGACTTTTCTCTCCCTCCTCTAAAAACTCTGCCCCATACTGCTGCAGATTCAATGCCATCTGTTTCATCTGCTTATAGGACTTCGTCTTCTCTTCCACCGTCAAATCGACCTGTGTCATTCCCTGTGCCGCCAATGCCGCATTCAACTTGCTGCCGAGCAGCGTCCGCGTTGAATCGGAGGTTAATTTTGACTTTGACAAATTTTTCGAAGAATTCTTCGATGTCTTGATTCGCTTTGCCTTTGCCATTCCTATCCTTGCACTGATTGTCGCCTGTCTGATCTGCTGGCGCTGCACTAACGCAAAACTCATTCCTGTTCTTACTTTCATAAACTCATTCTCCCTTTTTAAATTCACCTCCGTGTGAACGAAATAGCTTATCCCGAATTATTCACCCACCGAGTGAATAATTCGGCTTATAAAATAAATATCGAACATTTCCTTGGTAAATTAACCCATTTTATGTAATTTTTTCCCCTTTACAGATATGTGAGGAGAACGTTTGCCCGCTCTCTCCACGTATGCTCCGCCGCAGCCCTTTTGTATCCCCGCTCTGCAACCGCAGCGAGCATATCCGGGTGTTCTAACAGGGTGTGGATGCGGCCGGGCAGCTTTTCCACTGCCTCCACAGAATAGAAAAACAGTTCTCTCCCATCCGTAAACTGCTCCCTTAAATACCTGCTGTCATCCGTGACACAGGCCGTCCCTAAAAGCATGGATGTAAAAATCCTGTCATGCGCGCCATCCTTAAACCATGGCATTACGTTCAGCGCGATTTTCGCCTCCGCCACCGCCTGCATACAGGCAAACGAAGATACCATTTTCCCGGTATACCGGATTCTTTTCGATTTTTTCCACGGAAAATGCTCCCACTCTGCCCCGACAAGATACAGCGGAATATCCGCCTCCGCAAGGGAAGCGATCACCCTGCTTCTCATCTCACTTCTGACCCACTGGTCGACAAAGATGAGGCCGCCGAGTGCCGCTGCAAGTTCCTCCCGGGAAACCGCTCCAACCTCGCGCACAATATGCTCCTCAAGCACCGCATCCATCGGTCTGTCAGGATGTTCCATGAGGTCGTCAATCATCCCGAGATAGAAGTTTTTGTATTCTTCCCCCTGTGCTGCAAGTCTCTTTTCAAAGAGTGAGGTCGGCACATAGTTTCCGGTAAAAACTACATCATACGTCCGATTCTCCATCGGTATCCTTCCCCCGGCTGATGTCTCACAGCAATTTCCGGCTGACGGCAGGAATTCCACCATGACATGCGGATAAAAACGCCTGACATAAGCCACATGCCCCCTGTCGATACAAAAGACCTGCATATCAGAAGCCTCTCTTGCCAGCATGGAATGATAATACATCGGATGATCCACCAGAATGTTTAAAATCCGCATTCCGTTCCTCTCCCAGATGCTCCTTCCATCCTCCCCGAGAAAAATATCCTCCCCCTGCAAGCCGATAAAATTAAAGGTCAGAAGCGCCGCCTTTCCCTTTTTTAAGAAACGCCGCACTCCCTCTAACCCCGCATAGAGCTGCTCATAATCAATCTCGTAAGTCTCAATCCCGCTTCCCGCAAACGCTTCTGCAATCTGCTCTGAAAACACGCCCAGAGTCTCCACCGCATTTTTAAAATATACGACTCTCTCATACATACTTATCGTTCTGCCCTCCTTTTATATCCTGTCCACAACATTCCTTCCGCCATACAAAAGGAGGATGCATACACATCCTCCAAATAATTTACAAATTTAGTTTTTAAAGCTGTGAATCGGCGCAGGAATTCTTCCCCCGCGGTTGACAAACGCCTCGCAGGAATACTTGTTGACCGGCATAATCGGTGCATAACCGAAAAGTCCGCCAAACTCTACCGTATCGCCAACTCCTTTTCCAATAACCGGAATCAGACGGGCTGCTGTCGTCTTCTGATTGACCATTCCGATTGCCATCTCATCCGCGATGATGCCGGAGATTGTAGTCGCCGGTGTATCCCCCGGGATTGCAATCATGTCAAGCCCGACTGAGCAGACACAGGTCATCGCCTCTAACTTCTCTAAGCACATCGCTCCCGCTTCGACCGCATTGATCATCCCCTGATCTTCGCTGACCGGGATGAAAGCTCCGCTGAGTCCGCCGACATAGGAGGATGCCATGACTCCACCCTTCTTGACCTGATCGTTTAAGAGCGCCAAAGCCGCTGTCGTACCCGGTGCACCGGCGTACTCGAGACCAATCTCACAGAGAATATCTGCAACGCTGTCCCCGATGGCAGGGGTCGGCGCGAGTGACAGATCGACAATTCCAAACGGAATTCCTAACATCTTAGACGCCTCCTGCGCCACGAGCTGTCCGACGCGCGTCACCTTAAACGCCGTCTTTTTGATGGTCTCGCAGAGAACCTCGAAATTCTCTCCGCGCACTTTCTCAAGGGCTGTCTTGACAACACCCGGTCCGCTTACTCCTACATTTATAATTGCATCCGCCTCTGTCACGCCGTGGAAGGCTCCCGCCATAAAAGGATTGTCATCCGGCGCATTGCAAAATACCACCAGTTTCATACAATCGACGGAATCGCGATCCTTTGTCACTTCCGCAAGCTCTAGCAAAATATCCCCCATCAGACGCACGGCATCCATATTGATGCCCGTCTTCGTGGAGGCGAGATTGACCGAGCTGCAGACCCTCTCCGTCGTGGAGAGTGCGAGCGGTATGGAGCGAATCAACATCTCATCCGCCTTTGTCATACCCTTTGACACAAGTGCGGAATATCCGCCGATCAAATTGACTCCGACCTCTTTTGCCGCGCGATCCATCGTCTTCGCAATCGTTACAAAATCTTCCGCCGTCTTACATGCTGCCCCACCGACTAACGCAATCGGCGTGACGGAGATTCTCTTGTTGACGATTGGAATTCCAAATTCTTTCTCGATCGTCTCCGCTGTGTAGGCTAAATCTTTTGCAACTGTAGTAATCTTGTTATAAATATTCTCATTCAGTCTGTTCAAATCGGAATCGATACAATCGAGCAGACTGATTCCGATGGTGATGGTGCGGACATCTAAGTTCTCCTGCTCCACCATCTTGTTGGTTTCGTTTACTTCAAATCTGTTAATCATTTCACAAACCAGCCTTTCTTTTAGATACGGTGCATTTTTTCAAAGATTTCGGCACGCTGGCATTTGATGGAGACACCAATCTCTTCTCCGATTGCATCTAAGTCACTCTGACATTCTGAGAATGATTTTGTTGCCCGTTCCATGCTTACCACCATCATCATGTTGAAATAACCGGATACAATGGTCTGATTGATATCAAGCACATTCACCTGCTCCGATGCGAGATAGGTACATACTTTTGCAATGATACCAACCGTGTCTTTTCCTACTACTGTAATGATTGTCTTGTTGTCTTCCATCCTTAAAACCTTTCCTTTCCTCTCTAAAAACGAACCATCGACGAGACCTCATCCCGCTTGGCGACATACATCGGGAAATCGTTCCCCTTATACGGGTTCTCCCCCATCGTCACCTCTAAGCGCACTGTCTCGTATGCCAATTCTTCGTAATTATTCTCCTTGCTCAAATGCCCTAAAAA
Source organism: uncultured Roseburia sp. (assembly GCA_964495195.1). GTDB lineage: Bacteria > Bacillota > Clostridia > Lachnospirales > Lachnospiraceae > Roseburia. The sequence goes on along the minus strand of CAZBUW010000032.1, from coordinate 15,460 downwards.
GACTGTATTAAAATGATCGTGTAACAGCTGACCCAACAACCGTCCGCTGCTCTCATTCGACAGATGTCCCCTCTCTCCTAAGATACGCTGCTTGAGCGGATAGGGATACGCCCCCACCTGAAGCATCTGCACGTCATGATTTGCTTCTAACAATAATACATCTAAGTTCTGTAGTTTGTCTACTATACTTTGGTCATATTTTCCCAAATCCGTGATGACCGCCATACTCTTCTCCCCCTGACGCATTTTGTACGCCACGGGGTCGGCGGCATCGTGTGAGATGGAGATCGGTTCAATCGTGATATCCCCAATGGTAAAATCCACCTCCGGACGGATGGTATGGAACAGGCTCTCATCAATCTTTCCGACCGACTTGGTGCGAAGAATCGCCTCGATTGTCCCCGCTGTTGCATACATGGGAATCCCGTAGCGGCGCGCCAGCACGCCTAAGCCGCTGATATGGTCAATGTGTTCATGCGTAATCAATATTCCCTGCATATCCGCCGTCTTTAATTCCCTCGAATTGAGTCCTGCCTCAATTCGTTTTCCACTGATTCCGGCATCCACCAGAAGATGTGTCTGTTCCGTTCCCGCGTAAATACAGTTTCCGCTGCTTCCGCTTGCAATGCTGCATAATTCCATTTTTTCTAATTCTCTTTCCAGTAAACTTCTATTTTATCTCCGTCCTGCAGAGGCTCGGAAAACTGTGCATCCCTTCCATTGACGAGAGTTGCGATTCCACGGCCTCTCGATGATGTCAGATCAAACGGATACACATTGAAAATATCTACAAAAATGTAATCGTTCTTTCCTGTCAACGTGAATTTCTCCCCGTTGATTTCAACCTCGATCACCGGTTTTCCGCGGTGCATTCTGCCCTCGGAATTCTCTCCGGAAGCGTCAGTTTCCTCTCCAAGGGTGCTGCCTCCCTCTTCCTGCGCAGACATCTCTGTTCCCTCCGGCACAGATGTTTCCGTTCCTTCCGGCGCAGATGCCTCTGTTCCCTCTGTATTCGGCTGTGCCACGGTCTCCATCCTCTCCGAACCCGCATCCCCCGCCAGAACGGTTGCATAGGAAACTACCGTCCACTCAATCGTAAAGTTCTCATACACAAGCGTATCAAGGTCCGCCGAACGGTTGTTGACTAGAATCTCGCGCTCCATATCGAGTTCGACATCCATAAATTCAGCAACCTGCCCCACTGTATAGAAACTTCTCGTCTCCACACAATCATTCTCCTGAATCTCATAGGTCGGCGGCTCTAAGATACCATTTACCTCCACAAACTTCGGACACGAAACCAGCCTGCCGTTCACCTGGAAGGAGATTGCTCCCTTCGTATACTCACTCAGTTCCTCAATGGTACAGTGGGCATCCTCGCCGCGCGTGGACGGTTCAATCACAATGTCACTGTTTGGCTCAAGCGGAGTGTTGATGCTGACAATCCTGTCATTCATGCTCACAATCGCAGACTCCCCTGCCTCGCCGCGCACAATTCTCGCCACACCGTTGACCGTAAAGTTAATCTCTTTTCCGCGCTTCGGAAAGAGTTCATCATTCGGGAATCCGGCCTGCATCGCAGCATCCACAATGGTGAGTTTGCTATTGTCATACAGCTTGATGCGCTCCCCGTTGAAGCGTACCATGATGAAGTTGTTCTTCTGGTCATAATAATTCAGACAGATTCCAATCGGTGTCACTAAAAGCGGGTCTTTCTTGATCTCCTTCTGTTCGAAGGTGACCTCCTGCAGCACTTCCTCACCGCGCAGCGCGACACGCTCCTGCGGAAGCTCTAATTTCTCCGCCAGCATCTCGGTAAATCCGTGAATCTTGCCGCCACCGCCAACTACAAACGTAGCACTCACACTCTGCTCACCGTTGAGCTCTTTAATTTTTGCCGCCACATCCGTTGTAATCTTATCAACGGTAGGCTCTGTCAAATCCCAGACTTCCTTAGAAGGAATCGTGTGCTCAATGCTCATGATATCTTTATATGTAACCTCTTTTTCAATCCCTGAAGTCAGTTTGATATGCTCCGCAGTCTTGAAATCCACGAGGTAATGCTGCACGATGACTTCTGTCACCTCATCCCCTGCGTACGGAATCATGCCGTATGCGATAATGCTGCCATCCTTGGTGATGGAGATATCGGAGGTTCCCGCTCCCACATCGACCAGACCGATATTCAACAGTCTGAAATTCTCAGGGATTGCCACATTGATTGCGGCGATAGGCTCTAACGTCAGATTCGCTACGCTCAGTCCTGCGATTCCCACTGCTGCATACAGTCCGTCCACGACGTCCTCCGGCAGGAAGGTGACGATGATATCCTCGCCGATTTTTGTCGCCTTATGGCTCTCAAGATTGGAAAAAATCTCCTCATTTAAGTAGTATTTTACCACAGAGTAACCGACACAGTAGAACTTGTACTTGGTATCGTTCTTCTCCTTTAAAATATCCTGCGCCCTCTCAACGCCAAGCAGGTCGAGTGTATGGATATCCTCCCCCTCGACCACTTTTTCCTCCTCAAATTCGCGCTCTACGAAAGTCGTGACTGTCTTTAACACACGGCCCGCGGCTGCGATACACACCTCCGTCAACGGCTGTCCAATCTGTTCTTCTAACTGTTCCTTCACGGTCAGAATTGTCTTTCCCACACGACCGATATCGTGAATCTGTCCATCCAACATGGATCTGGTATCGTGTTCCTTGACGTACTGAGCCACAACAATAAATTCATCCTCGTCTTTATAGCCCACTGTTCCAACTACATTTCTAGTTCCAATGTCAAGTCCAAACACCAACTGTCTTTCCATTTCTTTTCCATCGCTCATCTGCTGTATCTCCTCTTGGTCTATTTTTTCGCTATCACTTTCACCCGCCGGATGCAGTGCCATATCAATCTGCCTGCAGGCATCTTCATAGCTTCCATTGTTGTCGATCCATACGCTGCAATGTTTTTTATAGTCTTCTTCCTTCAACTGACTGTCAAAAATCTGCTGCACTTTCTCTCTGGAATAACCTCGAGATTCCATCAGGCGCTTTGCGCGGTTTTCCTCGCTGGTATCAATATACCAGATTTCATCACAGATTTCATCATAATGTTCTTCAATCAGCAGAGCCGCCTCCAATATCAAAAGCTCGGTCTCTCCGCCTGCCCGCTCTTCCTCCGCGGTGCGAACCACAAACTCTTTGACCGCCGGATGCACAATCGCGTTCAGCCTTCTTCTCTTCTCATCCTCCGAAAAAATAATCTGTGCCATCTTTCTGCGGTCAAAGCTTCCATCCTCTTGATAGATGTCTTCCTCCAAAAAACATTGTCTGAGCTCATCATAACACGGAGTTCCCGGTTCCATCAAGTCATGTGCAATCTCATCCGCCAGCATGACTTTTGTGTGCTCCATCTCTGCAAAATGAGAGAGAATAGCTGATTTTCCTGCCCCGACTCCGCCTGTAATTCCTATAAACCTCACAATCCCTCTCCCTTTCTATTTTGCTTCGTACCAATCCCTTCCGGTATGGCTGTCGATTTCCAAAACGACCTTTAAATCTGCCGCCGCGTGCATCTCTTCCTCCAGAATCTGCGCGACTTTCGCTTCCTCCTCAAGCGCCGTCTCAATCAGAAGTTCATCATGCACCTGCAGAATCAGGCGGGAGCTAAGCCCCTCCTTAATCAGTCGGTCGTGAACCCTTATCATCGCTATCTTGATGATATCTGCCGCAGTCCCCTGAATCGGGGAATTCATCGCAACGCGCTCCCCGAAAGAGCGCTGCATAAAGTTGCTCGAGCTAAGTTCCGGCACCGGACGGATTCTTCCAAACATGGTCGTCACCATCCCGGTCTCCTTCGCCTGTGCCACCAGCTGATCCAAAAATTCCTTGATTTTCGGATAGGTCTCAAAATAGCGCTCGATATATTCCTGTGCTTCCTTCTTACTGATACTCAAATCCTGACTCAGTCCGAAAGAACTGATTCCATACACAATTCCAAAGTTGACCGCCTTCGCATTCCTTCTCTGCAGATCCGTGACCTCATCAAACGGAATGTGAAATACCTGGGACGCCGTGATGCGGTGGATGTCCTGTGCCTCCTTATACGCCGCAATCAGCTTCTCGTCCCCCGACATATGCGCCAGCACACGGAGTTCAATCTGGGAATAATCCGCATCCATAAACTCATAGCCTTCCTTTGGCAGAAATGTCTTTCGAATCAGCCTCCCCAGTTCAATTCGCATCGGGATATTCTGAAGATTCGGCTCCGTGCTGCTCAAACGACCTGTCACGGTAATTGTCTGATTGAAGTTCGTGTGGATTCTTCCGTCCTCCCCGATGTAATTGGAAAGTCCGTCCGCGTAGGTGGACTTTAACTTTGTCAGCTGGCGGTACTCTAAGATATCCGCCACTATCGGGTATTCCGGCGCCAGTTTATCCAGCACATCCGCCGCGGTGGAATAGCCGGTCTTTGTCTTTTTTCCGTAAGGCATCTGCAATTTTTCAAACAGGATTACGCCCAACTGTTTCGGCGAGTTAATGTTGAACTCTTCCCCCGCCTCCTCATAGATTTTTTTCTCCAGCTCCGCAATGCGGACAGACAGCTTCTCCCCGTATTCATGAAGTGCTCCGGCGTCGCAGATGATACCCTCGCGCTCCATGTCTGCAAGCGTGTATACAAGCGGCAGCTCAATCTCCTCGTAGAGCTTTCTCATGCCGCCTTTCTCCAGCTCTGCAAGAAGTCTGTCTCTCGTTTTCCAAGCTGTGTACGCCTGATAGCACGCCACTTTCAGACATTCTTTTGGCTTTTCTTCCAGCGCCTGCTCAAGCGTCATCTTGCCAAGCAGATCCGCCTTCGACGCCAAAAACAAATCGGCGTAGTCTTTTGCGATATCCTCATAAGGGTATTCATTTTTTAACGGATTTAAGAGGTAGGCTGCGATGACTCCGTCAAAAATCGCCCCCTGCCTCAGACCACCGTTCTCCCCGCAGTCGCTCAACCCGAGAGGTGCGACCTGCGGTTTTAAGTCCAGTGTCGCATATCCGCTCGCCCCACAGGAGGAAAGTCCCGCTATCATTCGCTCGGAGGATAACCCCTCCCCCGCCTTCATAAAACAGGTGTCCTCATCGCCACAGGCGACTGCCATTCCCAAAAACGCCTGTCTCTCCTCCACCTCAAAAAGGCTCATCTGCCCGCTTTTTTCCACGTTATTTTTCACCGATCCGGCATCATATGGAAGGATGGAAAATGCAACTACTTTTCCTTTTGCATTTTTCCAGAAAGCGTCTGCCTCCCGCTGTGTCTCCACAAGTTTAAAATGCTCCTCCGCCTGATTCTTCGGTCCCTCGACAGAGAACCGTCCTAAGAGATTCTTAAACTCCAGACGTTTGCACAACAGGTAGGCCTCCTCGGTGTAGAGGTCGGAAATCTGTGCCAGCTTCGCGTCCGAAAGCTTGTATACAATCGGCGCATCAATATTGATGGTGGCAAGCGTCTTGCTCATCTGCGCCATATCATAATGTTCTTTCAAATTATTGCTCGCGCGCGGCGGTTTTACCTCGTCGACATGCGCATAGGCGTTCTCGATACTCCCGTACTGCACGATGAGATTTGTCGCCGTCTTCTCTCCGATTCCCGGTACTCCCGGAATGTTGTCGGCGGTATCCCCCATCAGTGCTTTCACATCGATAAACTGCAGCGGTGTAACCTGATACTTTTCAACGACATCCGCGGCATTGTAATTTTCAATCTCCGTGCCGGTCTTCTTTGTCTTCGGGATTCGAATCTTGATGTGGTCCGTCGCTAACTGCAGCAGATCCCTGTCGCCGGATACCACGGACACTTCCACGCCCTCCGCCTCGCTTCTCTTCGCAATGGTTCCAAGCAAATCATCCGCTTCGTAACCCTCTAACGTCACGACCGTAACTCCCATCGCCGCAAGCATCTCCTTCATCAGGGGAACCTGCTCCTTCAGTTCCTGCGCCATCGGCTTTCTCGTGCCTTTGTAATCGGCGAACATCTTATGGCGAAAAGTCGGTGCCGACAGGTCAAACGCCACCGTCAGATAATCCGGCTTTTCTTCCTCCAAAATTTTAAACATAATATTAAGAAATCCATAGACCGCATTTGTGTGCTGTCCCTCGGAATTCGTAAGGTCCGGAATTCCGAAAAATGCCCTGTTCAAAATACTATGTCCATCGATCAATACCAACTTTTCGCTCATTAATTTTATTGCCTTTCTTTTATATTGCTCTCGTGTAGCGTTTCAGCCACTCGTTCTCCTCCTTGGTCATGTAAGGAGAGATTGTCTCATAAACTTTTTTGTGATACTCGTTCAAAAGACGGCGCTCCGTCTTCGTCATCTCCTCCGGGTCGATCGCATCTAAATCAATCGGCGCATAGGTGATGTTCTCAAATTCCATAAACTGTCCATACTCATTCTTTTCCGCCTTTCGGCAGACTAATTCATTCTCCGTGCGGATGCCGTATGCCCCCTCTAAGTAAACACCCGGCTCATCCGTCGTAATCATGCCCTCTTCCAGTGTTCCACTGTCATGGCGCTCCGGCACCACCCTCCAGCGAAAACCGTTTGGCCCCTCATGGACGTTGAGCAGATAACCCACGCCATGTCCGGTGCCACATTTGTAGTCAATTCCCATCTCCCACAGCGGTTCCCTTGCAAGAATATCCAGATTGAGTCCGCTGCATCCATAGAGGAATTTCGCATTCGCCAGATTTAAGTTGGCGCGGCATACAGCGGTAAAATGTTTTCTCATCTCATCTGTAATCGGGCCTAACGCCATCGTTCTTGTGATATCGGTCGTTCCCTCGTAATAATGTCCGCCGGAATCCACAAGCAAAAAGCCCTCCGGCTGTAGTTTTGCATCCGTCTCCGGCGTCGCCGAATAGTGCATCATCGCAGCGTTTGCGCCGTAAGCCGAGATTGTGCCAAAACTCAGGTCAAGGATGCCATCCTGCTCTCTTCTTCTCGCCTCGAGATAATCGGAGGCTGAAATCTCCGTAATCTCCATCTTTCCGACGTTCTGTTTCAGCCAGTACATAAATTTTGTAAACGCAACGCCGTCCTTTACATGCGCCAGGCGGGTGTTGTCCACCTCCACCGGATTCTTGACCGCCCGCATCAGCTCGGTCGGATTGTCCGCGTCGATAACCGTGACCGCTTTGTCTAAATTATTAAAAATGCGGTAGTTGACGCTGTTTCGGTCCAACAGCACCTTTGCGCCCGCCGGAATCTTTTTTACCTCCTCATAGACAGCGTCATACGGCTTTGTCTCGATACCATTCTTGGCACAGTGCGCCCGCACGGTATCATCCAAAATCTCCTCCTGCAAAAACCACGTACACTTCTCCTTTGTCAGAAGAACGTAGGACAGTACAACCGGCACATGGTCGATATCGCCGCCTCTGACGTTTAAAAGCCATGCAATATCATAGAGACAGGTGATAATATGGGTGTCTGCTCCCGCCTCCTCCATCTTCCCGCGGACTCTCTTTAGTTTGCTCTCTGTGCTCTCCCCGGAATATTTCTCCTCGAGAAGATACGCCGGTTCTTTCGACAGCACCGGGCGTTCTCTCCAGATTAAATCGATTAAATCTTCCTCGACGCAAAGCTTTGCCTCCTTCTTCTCGGCAATCTCCCGCCATTCATCCCCGAGACGGCTGTTGACCACGCGGCCGTCAAATCCGAGGCAGCCTCCTGCCTGTAACTTCTGCTCAATAAATTCCGAGACCGTCGGAACTCCTTCCTCCGCCATGCGGTATAAGGTCACAGTACTTCCCTTAAGCTGCCTGTCCGCCTGGACAAAATATCTTCCGTCCGTCCAGAGTCCCGCCTCCTCTAGTGTAATGACTGCGGTTCCCGCGGAACCGGTAAACCCTGTGATAAATGTTCTTGCCTTAAAGTGCTCCCCCACATACTCTGACTCGTGAAAATCAGATGTCGGTACCACATAGACCGTAATCCCTCTCTTTTTCATCTCGCCGCGCAATGCTTCTAATCTCTCTACGACTGTCATGACAATAAAATGCCTCCTGTTACTACTCTTTTCTTCGTCTCTTAATTCTGCGTGTATTCAAAGAACTTGGTGTCAAGTTCCGGATAGGAGCGTTTTAAGGAGATCGGTTTGCCCGCCCGGTTCAAAAAGCAGTGTGAACTCCTCCCTGTCGTGCGGATCTCCCCCGTCTCCTTATCCCTCATAGTGTATTCTAGTTCCATCTTAATCCCGTTGTACTTCACGAGCTTTGTCTCGATCACGACAACGTCATCAAAATGAACCATACTGCGATATTCACAGGAAATAGACAGCACCGGACTGATAATTTCCATCTGCTCCATCCCCTTATAATTCATTCCCATCTGCTCCATCAGATCCATCCTTGCCTCCTCCATCCATTTGATGTAGTTGGAATGGTGGATAATACCCATCTGGTCTGTCTCATAATACTTCGCATGATGCTCATATGGTCTGATTTTAATCTCAGGCGCACCTCCATATACTTCTACTTCTCTTCCTGCCATAATAAATCACACCTTTCTTTGTCTAAAAAACCTACCTACCTATTATCCCACAGACGCCGCAAAATTTCAATTATTCTTCAAAATATTCGCGATAATCTTCCTCGTCTGCGAACAACATGTACTCCCCGTTTACATATCCCATATAACCTGCTTCCACTACATATCCTTTCATAAAAATACACTCCTTTTCCCAAAAATGTTTTCTTGTTAAAAGGAGTGTATCAGATTGCAAGTCCCATAAACGGTACTTGCAGCCGTTTTTTAATTTTTAATTCAGACGGAATTTTGCAACCAGCTCGTTCAAAACGCATGCCTGAGATGCAAGTTCTTCCGAAGTCGCGGAACTCTCCTCCGCTACGGCGGAATTGTTTGTAATTCCATGTGAAATACCATCTATCTCATCCTTCACGCGCATCATGCTCTCAACCTGATTTGCAGAATTCTCCGCCGTCTTTTGAATCATTTCATTAACACGCTCTACTGCGTCAACCGCATCCTGAAGTGATTCTTTTACCTTGGTAGCAATCTCATTGCCACGCTTGATTTCTTCAATGGAAATACCTATCATCTCCCGTGTCTTGTTTGCTGCCTCAGCGCTTTCAATTGCAAGTTGTCCGATTTCTCCGGCGACAACTGCAAATCCTTTTCCGGTCTCTCCGGCACGTGCGGCTTCAATGGATGCATTTAAGGACAACAGGTTGGTCTGCGAGGAAATTTCCTCGATGCTGTCGATAATTCCCACTACCCGGTTGGAGGTGGAGAGAATCTTGTCCATCGCTTCCATCATCTGATCCATCAGACTCTTGTTCACCTCCATCATATTGTTAACCTGATAGGTCTCCTTTGCCGACTTATCCGCGTCCGTCTCGCTCTCGCGAACCTGCTCCGCTACTTTTCCGGTCTCCGTCACCAGACTGTTCACCGCCATATTCTGCGTGGTCGCCTCCTCCGCAAGCATCTGGGAAGCATCCGCTAACTCGTCCGCACCGCCCGCTACCTGTGCGGCTGCCGCCTGGATATCTCCCATCACATTAATCATGGAATCGGAAATATTGACAATCGCATCCTTGAGTTTGCTGAATTCTCCGATATACGCCTGATGCAATTCCACCTTGAGCTGTCCCTTTGCCATGACGGAGAGAACATCTGAAACCTCTTCGATATAAAGAATGTACTCTTTGAGCCTCTCTGTCAGCCTTGCAACGGATTCTCCGAGTTCTCCAATCTCATTATCCGCTGAAACCGAAATGTCGACGTCTAGCTCACCCTCTGCCAATTTTCCGGCTATCATATTCAAATCGCCGATTGGCTTTGCAATCTTTGCGGATACCCGCTTCACATTATTGATAATCCAGATTATTCCCAGCGCAAAAATAACTACAAGAACCAAAATGCAAAAAATCAACGTTTTATAATACTCCAACTGTGTCATCGCCGAGACAACCATGTAACCGGTCTCCCCAATCTCTGACACATAGCCGTATCTCTTCGCTCCATCGACAGAGTATCCGAAAAACTTCTCCTCATGGTTCATAACCGCTTCCTGCACATTTGAAGATAGATTGAGCGCCGAGATATCCTGCATTACCTTCTCCGAATCCGGGTAGGATAAAATCATGCCGTCTGCTGAAAATAGTATTAAGAATCCATCGTCTCCAATCTTATAGCTGCTCATGACCTCTGAAATATGCTCTAAGGACAAATCCAATCCGACAACTCCTATCGGGCTGCCGCTCTCATCGTAGACCGGACATGCCGCGCTTAAAATCGTCAATCCGGTACTGCTGTCCACGTAAGGCTCAGTCAGAATCGGCTCGCCCTTTTCCACGCAGCTATACCACGCGCGCTCCGTAATCTCCCAGTCATCCCCACTGGTAAATTCATCCGACTGTGTCAGCATATCCGCATCAATGTCCCCGACCCAGACCGCCATAATATTCTCCGGATCTGTCTGCACAAGTTTGCACATATAATCGAATGCAGCCGGATAATTCTCTGCCTCCAAAATATTATCTCCCGCTTTCGTCTCCTCTAATAGCCTCTGCATCGTCGGGCTTGCTGCCGCGGATTGGACAATCCTCGTATATTGGTCGAAGAAATCCGAAACCTCCCATGCCACCGACTGCGACTGCAGCGTCAAATCACTCTTGTTGGAACTATTAATCTGCATGGCAAAGATAACGATAACGACAACCCCAGTGATTCCAAAAACGGAAAAAACAACTTTTCCAACCTGTGTCAGAATCTGCGATGCAATTTTGTTTTTCTGCATTTTTTTCTCTGTTCCCATCTGCTACTCTCCTCCATTATAATGATTTGATAACATATATATCGCTTATAGTCTTAATTATAAACAGACGGGCATTTTTTTACAATGAATCGTCTGATTTCTTCTAATTTTTGGAAGATTCCGACCTCTTATTTCCGGAAATTATGCGCCGACCGGCGTACCCTGCAAGACGATTGCCAGACTGTGCGTCACATGCGCATCATTATAGATAGTAAAAAGGCAGCCACTAGGGCTGCCTCTTTTAGGAGAAGGTATTTTACTATGGGGTAATAGTAAAATTATATATATAATGTATTGGGGGGTTTTTACAGGTATTATAATACCACGGTACGCGCAATCGGTGTGCACAAACATTACCTTTTTTTTCGACTTTTTTTGTCTAACTTGTATACAACATTTTCCAATCCTGTAAAAACCGTAAGAAAAGTGTCGGAAACTTGTAATATTTTTCCAACTTCTTTTGAAACACCCCAAAGTATACAAGTTGAGGCGCTGTTTTTACCGCTGCTTTTTATCTGCTGCAAGAAGGGCAAAACGGTTCTCACCCGCAAAAAAATCCTCCAGCGGTTCCGTCACCTTCTTCACATCCTCTGTAAACTGAGGCTCTCCATCTTTTCCGCCAGCCGGATGATAGCGGAATAAATCCCAGTACCCGCTCTCGACCGCCAGCCGTTCCTCCATCTGCACCTGCCCCATTCCCTTGCGGATTCCATGGCTGATGCAGGGCGCGTAAGCGATAATGACGGAAGGCCCCGGGTAACGCTCCGCCTCCACGAAGGCTTTGATACATTGGTTGTAGTCAGCTCCCATTGCCACTTTCGCAACATAAACATCCCCATAGGTCATTGCCATGGCTGATAAATCTTTCTTTTTCGTTCGCTTTCCTCCGGTGGCAAGCCTTGCCAGTGCGCCCTGCGCGGTCGATTTTGACGCCTGTCCTCCGGTGTTCGAATAAATCTCCGTGTCAAAGATCAGCACATTGATATCCTCTCCGGAAGCAAGGATGTGATCGAGTCCGCCATACCCGATATCGTATGCCCATCCGTCCCCGCCGAAGATCCACTGTGACTTTTTGGAAAGATAGTCGCGCTCCTTCAAAATCTCCCCAGCCTCGTCGTCCTCCATCGCCTGCAATGCCTCCACCAGCTTCCGTGTGGTCTTCTGGTTCGCCCTGCTGTCCGAAAAAGTGTCAATCCAGTCCTGATACACCTCCAAAAGCCTCATCCTTTCCTCTTCTTCGCCAGAAACATTTTTCTGAACCAGCGCCGCAAGCCGATTTTTCAATCTCCCGCGTGCTGCGCGATGCGTCAGCGCCATTCCGTAGCCGAACTCCGCCGCATCCTCAAAAAGAGAATTCGCCCATGCCGGTCCCCTGCCCTCTCTGTTGCAGGTGTATGCCGTGGACGGGAAAGAATTTGCCCAGATGGAAGAGCAGCCTGTCGCATTAGCGACAAACAGCACCTCGCCAAACAACTGTGTCACAAGTTTCGCGTACGGCGTCTCCCCGCATCCTCCGCAGGCGCCGGAAAATTCAAGCAGCGGGCGCACAAACTGCGAGCCCTTTACCGTTTCCCGTTTAAATTTCTGCAGCACCTCCTCCTTCTGTGGCACAGTGACCGCATAGTCGAAAAATCTCTGCTGCTTTTTCAACCGTTCAAACGGCTCCATGTGCAGCGCCTTCCCCGGTGCCGGGCAGACATTGACACAACTCTCGCAGCCCGTACAGTCGTAGCTTGAGATTGTGATGGCATATTTGTACCCGTCCATACCAGTCATGGTGCGAAGATGCATCCCCTCCGGGCACGATCCGACCTCCTCCTCCGCGAGTACAACCGGTCGGATGACCGCATGCGGACAGACATAGGAACACTGGTTGCACTGGATACATTTCTCGTAATCCCACACCGGAACCTCCGTCGCCACGCCCCGCTTTTCAAAGGCAGCCGTGCCGACCGGCACCCTTCCGTCACGGTATTCCAAAAATGCTGAGACCGGAAGCATATCGCCCCTCAGCGCGTTCGTCGGAAACTGAATCGCCCTTGCGAACTGTTCCCGCTCCCTCTGCCGCCCCGTGACTTCCGATTCCACCTCACCGCATGCTCTGCGGACTTCAGTTTCCCTGCCGAGTGGCTCGTTGCTCTTTTCTTCCTCCCTGACCTGCTTCCACGCCTCCGGGATTTCCACTTTCCAGTAACAGGTTCTTCCTGCGTCAATCGCCTTTTGGTTCATCTCAACCACAAGTTCCCCTTTTTTCCGGTAAGTCTTCTCCGCCGCTTCCTTCATATAGGCAATGACCTCGTCCTCCGGCAGCAGCTTTGCCAGACAGAAAAATGCAGACTGCAGGATCATATTCACCTTCGAGCCAAGGCCAATCTGCTTCGCGATCCCATAGGCGTCGATCGCGTAAAACTGAATCTCGTGCTCCGCGAGATAGCGCTTCACCTTCGCCGGAAGGTTCTGTTCCATCTCCGTCTGATTCCAGGCGCAGTTCAAGAGAAATGTCCCGCGGCGTTTTAAATCCTCCACAATCTCATATTTTTCCAGATAGGGCGCGAGATGACATGCCACAAAATCAGCTTTGCGGATTTCGTAAGCTGCCCGGATTGGCTTCTCCCCGAAACGTAGATGGGACACGGTGATTCCGCCCGATTTTTTCGAGTCGTAGTCAAAATACGCCTGCACCTGCATCTCTGTGTGATCCCCGATAATTTTGATCGTGTTCTTGTTCGCTCCCACTGTTCCGTCATGACCTAATCCCCAGAACTTACAGCTCATTTCCCCCTGTTTTTCCTGCTCCGGCTCCTCCTCCGCACTCAGGGAAAGATTCGTGACATCGTCCGTGATTCCCACCGTAAAAATTTCCTTCTCCTCGTTGTGGTAAACCGCCATAATCATGCCCGGTGTGACTTCTTTTGAACCGAGTCCGTACCTTCCCGAGAAAATACGAAGCTTTTCTCTCCCCGTCTTCTTTAACGCCGCAAGCACATCGAGGTAGAGAGGTTCCCCCGCCGCCCCGGGCTCTTTCGTCCGGTTTAGGACAATCAGGCATTCCGCGCTCTCAGGAATCATCGCCACGAACTTTTCCTTTGCAAACGGACGGTAGAGATGTACGTTGATTACCCCCACCTTCTCCCCTTTCTCCCCGAGAAGATCGATTGTCTCTTTGACTGTCCCGCAGACGGACCCCATTGCAACGATTACTTTCGTTGCATTTTCATCGCCGTAGTAGGTATAGAGCCGGTAATCTGTCCCCAATTTTTCGTTGACCATCGCCATATATTTTTCCACAATATCCGGCAGTCTGTCATAATCCTCATTAGACGCTTCCCTCATCTGAAAAAAAACATCCGGATTCTGCGCGGAGCCCATCTCCGCCGGGTGATTCGAATTCAATGCGTTCTGCCGGAAAAGTTCAAGCGCCCCGCAATCTAACATTCCTTTCAGTTCCCCGTAGTCCCAGCACTCAATCTTTTGAATCTCATGGGAAGTGCGGAATCCGTCAAAAAAATTGAGAAACGGAATGCGCCCTTCAAGTGCCGCTAAGTGCGCAACGGGGGCTAAATCCATAATCTCCTGCACCGAGGACTCGCACAGCATCGCCGCCCCGGTCTGCCTGCAGGCGTAAATGTCCGAATGATCCCCAAAGATACTCAATGCATGTGTTGCAATACTTCGCGCCGCCACATGGATGACCCCCGGCAGATGTTCCCCTGCCATCTTGTAGAGATTCGGTATCATCAAAAGAAGTCCCTGTGATGCCGTATAGGTGGAGGATAGAGAGCCCGTCAACAGAGCTCCGTGAATTGCCGCTGCCGCTCCTGCCTCCGACTGCATCTCGACCACCTCCACGCGGTCTCCGAACATATTTCTCACGTCTGAGGAACTCCATTCTTCCACAAGTTCTGCCATCGTTGTGGACGGTGTGATGGGGTAGACCGCCGCGACCTCAGTAAATGCGTAAGCCACATACGCTGCTGCACTGTTTCCGTCCATTGTCTTTTTAATTCGTTCCATATTTTTCTCCATTCCTTTTCCTTCCAAAAGATTGCCGCCTGCCCCAGGCGGGCATTCGGGATTTTTTCTTAGGATTGGTAAATTTGTGGAAAAATATACATAAAAAGAATGCCGCAATCCTGATGTAAACATCGGATTACGACATTCCTTTCGCTATTCGCGCACTATATGCCCGAATCTCTTATCTACGCAATTATTTATAAAGCTCAACCAGTCTTTCCAGATGTGCGTAACGAGCTTTTGCAGCTTCCTCAGATGCTTTGAAGAGTTTCTCAGCTCTCTCTGGGAAGGATCTTGTCAATCTGGAGTAACGTGTCTCGTTTGCAAGGAACTCCTGATATGTTCCATCACCTGGCTTAGATGTCAATGTGAATGGGTTCTTGCCTTCTGCTTTCAAAGCAGGGTTGAAAGAGAAGAGGTTCCAGTAACCAGCAGCTACTGCTTTCTTCATCTCATCCTGACAATGGTTCATTCCGCCCTTAACACCGTGTAACTCACATGGAGCATATCCGATGATTAAGGAAGGTCCGTCATAAGCCTCTGCCTCTGCAAGAACTTTGACAGCCTGTGCCATATTAGCACCGAGAGCAATCTGTGCTACATATACATAGCCATAGCTCATAGC
>CAZBUW010000031.1:0-32675 GCA_964495195.1 uncultured Roseburia sp. | reverse complement strand
CGGCCAGAGCGCTGAGGAGAACCAGGTATCTAAGGTATCCGGGTCCTGCTCCATGTGCGTGCATCCACACTTCGGACACTTGTCCGGCGCCGTTTTGGCTACCACCATCTCGCCGCAGTCCTTGCAGTAGTATGCCGGAATTCTGTGGCCCCACCAGAGCTGTCTGGAGATACACCAGTCGCGGATGTTGTCCGTCCAGTTGAAGTAGGTCTTATCCATGCGCTTTGGAAGAAGCTGGATGTCGCCGTTTTTTACCGCCTCCACCGCAGGCTTAATCAGCTCATCCATCTTGACAAACCACTGCTGTTTTACCATCGGCTCAACCGTCGTCTTGCAACGGTCGTGTGTTCCTACGTTGTGGGAGTGCGGCTCAATCTTTACAAGGAGTCCCTGCTCCTCCAAATCCCTGACCAGAGCAGCACGGCACTCGTAGCGGTCCATTCCCTCGTATTTTCCCGCGTAATGGTTCATGGTCGCATCGTCGTTGATGACGATAATCTCCTCTAAATTATGGCGCTTTCCGACCTCGAAATCGTTCGGGTCATGCGCCGGTGTGATTTTCACGCATCCGGTTCCAAACTCCTTATCGACATAAGGGTCTGCAATGACCGGAATCTCACGGTCTGTCATCGGAAGCTTCAACATTTTTCCGACGATATCTTTATATCTCTCATCCTCCGGATTAACCGCCACTGCGGTATCTCCGAACAAAGTCTCCGGGCGCGTGGTAGCAATCTCCACAAATCTTCCCTCCTCGCCCGCAACCGGATAGTTGATGTGCCAGAAGGAGCCCTCCTGCAGTTCATGTTCTACTTCCGCATCGGAAATGGAGGTCTTGCAGACCGGGCACCAGTTGACGATACGGCTTCCCTTGTAGATGAGACCTTTGCTGTGCAGCTTGCAGAATACATCGAGCACAGCGTCGGAGCATCCCTTGTCCATGGTAAAACGCTCCCTCTCCCAATCCGCCGAGGAGCCCATCTTCTTCAACTGGTTGATGATACGGTTGCCGTACTCATCTTTCCATTCGTAACATTTCTCTAAAAATCCCTCGCGGCCGAGATCGTGCTTGTCGATTCCCTGTTTCTTTAAGTTCTCGATGACTTTTACCTCAGTCGCGATTGCCGCATGGTCCGTTCCCGGCTGCCACAGTGCATTGTATCCCTGCATTCTCTTGTAGCGAATCAAAATGTCCTGCATCGTGTTATCCAGTGCATGTCCCATGTGGAGCTGTCCCGTGATATTTGGAGGCGGCATTACAATTGTAAATGGTTTCTTGCTGCGGTCGACTTCGGCATGAAAATAACCGTTGTCTTCCCACTTTTTGTAGAGACGATCCTCAATGCCCTTCGGATCATAAGTCTTTGCTAATTCCTTGCTCATATCGTTTCCTTTCTCTTTTCTTTCTTCTTTTAAGCGATTGCGAAACTCTGTTTTTCTTATTGCCGCTGTACAATACAGACAATATCCCGCTGGGCACGCGTTTGCTACTTGTCGCTCGTATACCCGGAGGGTTTTTTATCGAATAGGAATTCCCTATTCGATAAAAAAAACCCTTTGCATCCATCCGGATGCAAAGGGCGTGTTGACGCGGTACCACCTTTGTTCGCTGTAAAATACAGCCTCTGAGGTCGCTTTCTGTATCGAAAGATAACCCTGGTTCTGTAACGGGAACCGTTCGGGAATACTTGCGCATGACATACCGCCCTGCTTTTTCGGTATTCCGGTTCAAAAGCTACCTTCCACATCACTTTTTCTGCAGATACCTCCCAGCCAATGGGTATCATTCTCTTTCAGAAGTCTTATGTGTACTCCTCTTTCTCACTACCTTTTAGTGATTAATTTCTTCTTCATCTTAAAAGCAGAAAAAGAAAATGTCAAGCATTTTCTTTTTCTGCCTCGTGTTTTATTTCATGTTTCCGTATACTAATCTTTTTTTAGCACATACTTTTTGTAGCCTTTGCTTACAAACAGCATCAATGCCAGAATGTTGAGCGCGGATACGACGAATAATAACAGGTCAACCGCATCAAAGATGATGTTGAATCCGAAGATTGCAAGTGTTCCGGCAAGTGCCACAACCAAGATGTAGATTGTGATGTTCTTGTTCTGTGAGTTGTTGTCAAACAACTTCGACAGATAATAGAAGGAACCTAACAATGTCGTAAGAGCCGATAACAGTGTGAACATTGCCAATACAAGCAGACCGAAAGTACCGGTAACGCTTGTCGCTGTGGAGAAGTATCCACCGAGACGCTGAAGGCTGTCAGCCGGAAGCGTGATAATCTCTGCCTTAATTCCGTAGGAACAAATATAGGAGGTTACCAAAATGGATGCCATAACGGTGATAATACTTGGAATCAAAGAGATTGTCGCTGCCTCTGTCGGCTTTGTATCAGCTTCCTGCGCTGCCAGTGACTGGGAACCGATACCGGTCTCCGCCGTCTGCAGCACACGCTGCATACCGAGAATCAATCCGGTCGGGATACCGAGCATTGCTGTAACAGGATTGCTCATACCTGTTGCCAGGCGTGAGAAGAACTCCGGCAGATATGCGCGGGTCTTAATTACAAATGTAATAAAGAATGCGAAATACATGATAACGGCAAATCCAATCATGTATGTCATTGCATTGATAAAAATGTTGTGTTTCTTTGTCAATACGATAATTGATACAAAGAGAACAATCGGAACGATGATGAACAGATAACGCTGCATCTGGGATAATGCGATGTGTGCATATTTATCTGTGATAATTGTGATAACTGCATCGATTCCTGAGAACTGGAATCCGCTGATTCCAAACAGGTATAAGGTTACAAATGCAAGCGTATAAACTAATGCCGCCTTCGGTGAAATCAGCATTGCGATGTACTCCTTCGGTGTTTTCTTCATAATCTTAGAGCACATAACCTCTGAGAATGTCACCGGAATCATGATTACGGCTCCGATTAAGCCCCAGCCGGCCATCGCCTCTATATACATCTGACCGCTTCCACAGAGCTTACTCAGCGAACCCATGACACCAATAATCGCGCCGGTACCAATCATGTTACCTAACGAGATAGATGCCGGTCCGACGATGTTTTTGATATTTACTTTTGTCTTCTCCGTACATTTTTTTCTCACAAAGAAGATTGCCCGTATCGCAGTATATGCGCCGGCCAAGAACATAAATGGCAGAAAGATCGGCCATATACTATTGGAGATTGTAGAGATGACAACCTCTGCACCTTCAAGAATTGTGTTCATTTTCAATTCCTCCTATCTTAGTTTATTTTTACATACAAGGAAACACAAAACTCCTTGCTATAGTTATAACACCTTTATGAAGATGAAAGACATTTATCATATTGACATAAATTGAGTTCAAATTGTATCAATTTTTCATATAAATTTGTAAAATGTCAGATTATATGTTAAAATGGGACTAGAAAAATTGGAGGAAAAACGTTATGGAAAACACCAGGGATCTATCAGATTTTACTTTTGGGCAATTGCTCAGCCACCTGTTGGCGACCTCGCACTTAAAATCTTACGTTTTGGCGAGTCATTTAAACTATGATGTATCTTATATTTCCAAATGGGTTACGGGCTCTATGCTGCCCGCTGCCAAGCACGTCAATTCCATGTGTAAAGAAATTGCGTCGATTATTTTAGACAGCTCTGACGACACCGCATTAAACGATCTTTTTCTTATTTATCCGACTGCCGACCGCAACTCCCTCGGGGATGCGATCAGCCAGTCACTCATGGCTGCATACCAGCGGAGCAACGAGAAAAAAGGACAGTCCAAATCGCTCCTTCTCTCGGACGAGAACAATTCCCGCACGGTTGCCAACCCCCACCTTCAGAAGCAGTATATGCGCTTCAGCCCGCCGGCCGCAGGCTCCGAAGCCCAGCTTAACTCTGCTGAGAAATTAGGTCTTGTGATGCTGGCGGATTTGTTCGCACTCAGCAAGGAAGACAAGCTGCACATCGCAAAAGTGAACGCCGATACAAATTTCTGCCAGTACATCGGCGAACTGCATTACCTGATTTCGCTGAGTCCCGAGCTGGCGGACGACAGCTTCGACGCACTGCTCATCACGTACCTTTTGAACAATGCAGTGGGTTTCAACCTTACTATGTCTAACTACAAACATGCGCCATGCTCACTGATGTTCGTCATCCAGAATTACTGCATACACCTTTCTATCATACTGCAGAATCACCGCCCCATCCTCTCGGATACCAGCCACGATAAACGCGTCATCAACGAAATGTACGATACCCTCATTGCCACCGAGCAGAACTTTGCGAGGCCGCTCGTGCGCGACACCATAATGGAAGATATCACCATCGGAAAACAGTACTTAAGCTTTGTGATTTCCCCGAATATCAGCCTTTTCCTGTCGCGGATGGACGAGTTTCTTCTCCCGGACGACGTGTTTGAAGAACTGTTAGAGCAGACCGACAAACCGGAGGTTGAAAAAAATGAAATTCGAAATCTTCACAATCTCTTCAAGACTGCCATGGGCAGCTCACGGATTCGGATTGCACTCTTAGACGACAAACTGCGTGATTACGCTTTAAACGGAACTATCGATTTCTATGGGGTTGAGCTTACCGCGAACCTCGACCAGAGGGAACGTCACTTAAAATACATCATGTCTCTGTTAAAGCGCAAAACACACTCGCTGCAGATTTATATTACGAACCGCTCCTACCTGAAAGATTTCGACAGTACTTTTATGCCTTGCATTTATCTGTCCGATTTGTTCTGCTACATCCGCATCGCTGCATGTGAGGAGCGCAACCGGGCCTACATCATTGAATCCGATGAACTCAAGAATATTTATCTGCGCTTCGCTGACTATGTTTTCCAAAATTCCGGTCAGAATGCAGAGTTCTCCACCGCACAGCTTTTAAACTGCCTGAACATGATACGTCTTTTGAAAAGTTAGCCCGTCCTGTAAAATTGACACGTTGAATAAATTGATACCAAGTTGAATCACCTCCCTTTTAGGTACATAAGCCTTATAATAGGTTTAGAAACTTTAGTCACAATGCACTAAGGAAAGGAAGGTAAATGTTATTATGGACAAAAAACGAGAAGGAAATATTTTGATGATTATTGCATTATTCATCTTTATGGGTATGCAGCCCACAATCATTTCAAAATCAATTTCCCTATTCATGGCACCAATGAACCTGGTTACGGGGGTATCCACCAACACCTTTTCCATGATGGTCGCGATTTCCGGATTGCTGGCAGCAATTCTCTCGCCGGTCACCGGTAAGTTGATGAATCAATGGGGTGTGAAAAAACTCATGCTCATCTCAGCGATTCTCGCCCTTGTAGCTTACGTCGGCATCACATTTGTTACAGAACAGACTTCATGGCTTCTATATGTTATCGGTGTTATAACCGGTCTCAGCCAGTTAGGTCTCTCCAACGTAGTCATATCTACAATTGTAACAAGCTGGTATCCTGGCAAACAGAAAGGAACCATGCTCGGTATCGTCATGGCTGGTTCTAACTCCTTCAACTTTATCTGGGTCAACGTAATCGGTGCGGTTCTCGCTGCAAACGGAAATGAATTTTACATTTCCCTGATGAGAATCCTCTCAGTGATTATGGCAGTTGTCTCCATTCCGCTGATTCTTTTCGTATTCCGTCTGAATCCTGAGATGGATACAACAGCTACCGCCCAGAAGGATGAGAACGCCGGCAGCGCTCCTGTGGACGTTCCTGGTATGACAATGAAGGAAGCGCAGAAAACCCCTATCTTCTGGCTGTTCTGTCTCGCTTTAGTCAGCCTCGGTATCGTAGTTACCGGTGTTCAGATGCACACGAACGCATTCCTGCAGTTAGAGTGTGGCATGGATGCAGGCACGGCCGCTAAAATCTGGTCAATCGCCGCTCCGACCGCCGTTCTCTCCAACTTAGGAATGGGTGTTCTCTTCTCTAAGATTGGTGCCGGAAAGACAATCGCGATCGCAGGTGCCTGCCAGCTGGTTATGTCAATCTGTCTGATCCTGTCTCCGCAGCACGCGGCACTCGGCTCCGTTGCAACCGCACTTTACGGTCTCGCTGCCGGAACCGCTACTACAGCTCCTGCATACCTGACAAACGTTATGTTCGGTCAGAAAGAATATGCAAAAATCTTTGGTTTCACCATGATGCTGTTCTTACTTGGTGCAACTGCCGGCTCTATTATTACATCCGTTGTTTACAACGCATCGAGCTATGTAACCATGTGGAAAATTGACCTTGTACTTGTAATTTTCACTTATATTATTTTCCTTTACTCAATCATCAAGAACAAGAAAAATATTGAAGCATTTACAAAATAAAAATGAGGTAAAAATATGAAGAAAATTTTTTATAACGCAGATGTAGTTACAATGGATGAAAGCAATCCGAGCTGTCAGGCCGTCGTTGTAGAAGATGGCAAGATTGTATTCACAGGCTCTAATGAAGATGCCTTAAAAATGGATGACGGCGCTGAGAAGATTGATTTAGGCGGCCAAGCGTTACTGCCTGGTTTTATCGATCCTCACTCCCACTTTTCCGGTGTTGCATTTTCCTTTATTCAGGTAAACATCGGGGAGGCGGCATGTTTTGAAGATATCAAGACCAAAATTTTAGACCATATCCGCTTCAACAACGTTCCTGCAGGAAAATGGATTTCCTGCACCGGATATGACCACAACACTCTGGAAGAGAAAGCACATCCGACCAAAGACTGGTTAGATTCTTTCGTAAAAGATAACCCGGTATCTCTTCAGCACAAATCCGGGCACATGGGCGTATTCAACTCCCTCGGCTTAAAAGAGCTCGGCATCACGGCTGACACTCCTACTCCAAACGGCGGAGTGATTGGCAAGGATGAGAACGGCGAGCTGACCGGCTACATGGAGGAGACCGTCTACATCGATGCCATCCAATCCGTCCCGATGCCGACTCCGCAGGAAATCTTCGGCGGCTTCGTACAGGGGCAGACAAAATATGCTTCCTACGGTATCACAACCGTTCAGGAGGGTATGTTTGTCGAACAGCTCAAGGAAATGTATCAGGCGCTCGTTGCCAACAATATGTTAAAACTCGATGTCATCAGCTACCTCGATTTCAAGAGTGCTGATGCATTAAAGGAACTTTTCAAAGACCACATCAACACCTACAAGAACCACTTCAAAGTAGGCGGTCTTAAGATGATTCTCGACGGTTCCCCTCAGGGGCGCACCGCCTGGATGGAAGCCCCATATCAGGGTTCTGACGACTACTGCGGATATCCTGTAATGAAGGATGAAGTGGTAGAAGACGTATTGAAAAAGGGCGCCGCTGAAAATCTTCAGGTATTGGCACACTGCAATGGTGACGCTGCTGCTGCACAGTATATCCGCTGCATAGACAACGTTGCCAAGGACGCTCCTGAGATTGACAAGAACAGAACCGTTATGATTCATGCACAGCTTCTTCGTGAGGATCAGATGGATGGTTTGAAACGCCACAACATGGTTGCCAGCTTCTTCGCAGCACATGTATATCATTGGGGCGATGTTCATATCAAGAACTTTGGACGCGACAGAGCACAGCACATCTCAAGTGTACGCTCTGCATTGGACAAAGGTATCGTTTATACGTTCCATCAGGATTCTCCAATTATTGAGCCGAACATGCTTGAGACACTCTGGGCTGTGACGAACCGTATCACCAAGAACGGTGAAGTCCTCGGTGCAGACCAGAAGATCAGCACTTACGATGCGTTAAAAGGAATCACAGTGAACGCTGCCTACCAGTATTTTGAGGAAGATATCAAGGGCAGCATCACAGTTGGCAAAAATGCCGACCTCGTAATCCTCGACCGCAATCCGCTCAAAGTTGACACGATGGAATTGAAAGATTTAATCGTAGAAGAGACAATCAAATGCGGTGAGACAATCTACAAACGTGATTAGTTTCACCTCTCCACTATAGCAGGAAGCCCCCAAACTTTTGGGGGCTTCTTCTACGTCAGCCTGACTGCTTTTTTAATTCAATGCTTTCACGATGGACTCGTAAGCAAACTGCTTCACATCCCCACTGCCAAGCATTGTATCCCTCAAGTATTCCTTGTCTGTCAAAAACATTGCAAACATCAGCACCTGGGAACTCAACGCCATGCGCATAAGGTTCTTATCTCTCCTTTGGATTACACCCTCCTTTATACCGCACTCCATAATTTCATCCACCACCGCAAGCGCCAAAACGCAATCGTCGCACGAGCGTATCCTTATGAACTCATCCTTTAATGTTTTTGACACGTCAAAAGTTCCAAAACCGATGCGCGCCAACTGTGTAAATGTCTTACAATCCATGAAATTCTCCGCAATCCAGTCGAGTCCTGCCATCACTTTCTGTTTAAATGTAGGACTCTTCCGAATGACCTCTGAGACATGGAAGAACTGCTTTTGTGTGTCGTAGATGAGCGCTTTGGTAATCAGTTCCTCCTTCGTGGAAAAATACTCGTAGGCGGTTCCCTTTCCGATTCCCGCCCGGTTTGTAATATCCGCCACCTTCATATTGTTGATGTCCACGTTCTCTGAGAGCATCTCAATGACTGCATCGAACATCTTAACTACCTTCGGCGGCAGTTTCTGAACTTCCTCTATCTCCATGTTTCTTCCCCTTTTCCTTTCGTGTGAAACATTACAGTTCTTCTTCCACCATGCTCTTATCGCGGTTGAATGCATCGTAGATACACGGAACTACAATCAGCGTTAGTAAGGTTCCATAGACGAGACCACCCACCGTGACAATCGCCATCGGCTGCATCATCTCAGACCCGTTTCCGACACCAATCGCCATCGTCGACATGGAGATGATGGTAGTCAGCGCCGTCATCAGAATTGGACGAAGCCTCGTCTTTCCCGCCTCCACAATCGCATCTTTCTTCGCCATTCCGCCCCTGCGGAGCTGATTGATATAGTCAACCATGACGATACCGTTATTTACGATGATACCTGCCAACATGACAAAACCTATCATACCGATGACGCTGACCTCATTTCCGGTGAAGAACAGTCCGAAGAATCCTCCCGTGAATGCCAACGGAATCGTAAACATGATGATAAACGGAGACAAAAGGGACTGGAACTGTGCCACCATAATCAGGTAGATGAAGATAACTGCCAGCAAAAGCATCAGATACATCTGGTTCATCGCCTCGGAGATTGTCTCATCCTCACCTGTCATCTCCACCGAATATCCCTCCGGCAGTTCCATTTTTTCCAATTCTTTCTGAATCTCATTACTTACCAGCGTGACATTGTGGTCTTCGTCGATTCCGGCTGAGACATCGAGATATCTCATCTGGGAATCGCGGTAAATTGTGCTTAAGGTCTCTCCCTCCTCAAATGTGGCAATCTCTTTGACCGCAATCTCTTTCTCCTCGCCCTCCTTGTCCGTGTAGGTAAACGTCAGATTTCTGATATCGTCGAGCGTTACCTCCGCCTGCTCCTCTGTCTGGATATAGACTTCGTAATCCTTAATATCTGTCGTGATTGTCGTCGCAGCGGTATTCGACGCCATCTTTGCATAGACGAGCTGGAATACCTGCGCCACCGTCATGCCGTACTCAGCGGCTTTTTCCTTGTCGACAGAGATGGCTAACTGCGGCGTATTATCGTCAAGCCCGTTCGTCACTTCCGTCGTACCTTCCGCATTTTCCAAAATATCTGTCACCTCGAGCGCGAGCTCCTGCAGGGTCTGGATATCATTTCCCTTGATTTCCACGGTCAGACCGCTTCCAAACAGTGCTGTCATGTCCATGGAGGAGGAATCGGTCGACACCTCGCAATCCATGTCTTTTGTCAGCTCCGCAATCTGATCTGCGATTTCCGACATGCTCATGTCGCGGTCCTCCGCTAAAATCAGATAGAGGCTGACTGAGTCATCCGAACCGCTCGACATCATGTTCAGGGTTCCGCCGCCGCCCATCATGGCACCGATGGTATCAACCGCCTCGATGGAAGAGATTTTTTCCACAACCTCATCCGCAATCGATGTCAGTTCTTCAAACGTCAATGACTCATCCTCTTTTGGCTCGATTGTGACCGTCATCTGATCCGTCTCCATATCCATATCGATAAAAGACATACCTCTTGAGAAGGCCGCTACCATGCTGACCACCAAAAGTGCAATGACAACAAGAAATACAACCGGTTTGAATCGGAGCGCCACACGCAGAACTTTGCCGTAGCCCTCCTGTACTCTATGTATAAATCCGTGTTTGATCTCTTTTGTATTTTTTAGCAGCCCCGCCGCCATGGCCGGAACTAAAGTCAATGCCACCAGAAGGCTGGCGCCGAGCGTAAACGCAATCGTCAATGCCATGTCGGTAAAGAGCTGTCTGGTGATTCCCTCCGTAAAAATAATCGGCGCGAATACGCAGACTGTGGTGAGTGTGGAAGCGACAATCGCCCCCGTCACCTGACTCGCTCCCTCCACCGCCGCTTTTCTAATCGAACAGCCCTCATTGCGCAGACGATAGATATTTTCAATTACAACAATCGAGTTATCGACTAACATACCGATTCCGAGTGCAAGACCCGACATCGAAATAATGTTTAAACTGATATTTGAAAAATACATCAGCACGATTGCAAAGATTACACTCAGCGGAATCGAGCATGCAATTACAAGTGTAGGTTTAAAATCTTTTAAGAACAAAAGCAGCACAAATATCGCCAGAATGCCGCCGAGAATCATATTCTGCAGGACGGAATCCACAATCATGTCGATGTAGACACCCTGATTCATAAGAACCGTCAGGTGCAGTCCCTCCGTGCTCTCCTCCAGGCTGTCAAAACGTTCCAGCAGACGGTTCGTGACATCGCCGGTCGAGTAGCCGGTCTGCTTCTCAATCGACAAGGTGATTGCCGGATTGCCGTTGACCTTCGAGTAACTCTCCGAAGAATTGTCGACAATCTCGGTATCTGCCACATCCGACAAATGAATCGGCTCGATGCCGTCCATTCCCATATCGAGCAGAACGACATTTTCTAACTGCTCCACAGATTCAACCTTGTCACCGACACGGATGAGGTAGCTGTCCTCCCCCTCGGTCACATAACCTGCCGGCATGGAAAAATTCTGTGCCACCAAAAGGGAACCTAACATCTCCGCATTGAGCACATTGTTCATGTCAGCGGACTCTAAGGCCTCCTCCTTCGCCTGATCGAGTGTTGTCTGCGCCTGGTCTAAGGACGCTGCCGCGCTCTGAAGCTGTGCAATGGAGGAGCTCATCTGCAGGGACGCCAGAATCGCATTGGAATTGATGGTCGCCATCGCGTCCTCCAATGTCACTTTTCCTGTCTCAATCTGCTCTAACGCACTGTCGATTGTCGCAATTCCCGTATTGATCTGTGCTAAGAGCTCGTTCAAAGTCGAAAGCGCCGCCGGGATATCCTGATAGGTCTGAATGGAGATTCCCATTCCTGCAAACGCCGCACTCTGTGCCGCAAGGGAACTGTTGATGGTATCGAGCTGCGCCTGCAGCGCTGCAATCTGCTCATCCACGCTTCCGGTGAGCGTTCCGACGAGCGCAGTCATCTGTGCCAAGGTCTGCTCGTCAAGATAATCCTCGAGCCCCTCTGTGTTCTCTCCCGATGCTGTGCCGTTTGCCATCTCTTCGCTTCTGCTCTTTAACTCATTCAAAGAATCGATGGCACTCTGGAGCATGACCGCACTGTCATAGGCAGTCTGAAGCTGGGAAATCGCCTCCTCCAAAGCAGATTTTTGTGTGACGAGCTCCGCCCTTTTCGCCTCTAAATCCGCCTGCGTCTGGTAGAGCTGGCTCTTCTGCTCTAAAACCTGATCCATCGCATCCGTCAGCTGGGAGCTCCCGTCCGTGATGGCATCCTGCCCGGACTCCACCTGGGCTTTGGCATCGTCCAGCTCGCTCTGCGGGTCGACAAACTGCTCTTTAATTTTCTCCTGAATCTTCTCATTTAGCGCGTCAATTTTGTCCTGATTCAGCGTCACCTGAACATGCTCCTCAAGGGCGCCCGTCGTGCTGACCGAAGCTACACCCTCGATACTCTCCAGATTCGCCACCAGCTCATTATTGACGTAGTTTGTAATCTCCTCGTCCGTCATGTCATCCACGTCGACCGCCGCCATCAGAATCGGCATCATATCCGGGTCAATCTGCATGATAATCGGACTTCCCACCGAATCATCCCAGGCGCCGGACAACTGGTCTAACTCCTGCTGAATCTCAATGATTGTGGAATCCATGTTTGCGTTCTGCTCATATTCGAGCGTCACAATGGAGTAACTGTTGTAGGACATGGAAGTAACATTTTTGATGTTGGACGTGGTCGCCATAGCGGCCTCGATGGGTGCCGTCACATCACTCTCCACTTCCTCCGGGCTTGCACCGATATCCGTTGTGATAATCAGCGCATACGGCAGACTCATACTCGGAAACAAATCCGTCGTCATTCTCGTGAGGGAAACGACGCCAAGTACCACTACCAGTATGACACCGACTAGTACGGTATACGGTTTCTTAACACTGAACTTCGAAATCACTCTTCTCTCCTCCTGCTCTCTCTGCCAGCTCGCATCGCTGCGATATGGGGTCTGGCAATCACTTTTATCTTTCCGACCGACCGGTCGGTCTTGATTTTAGTATACTTTTTTTGGCAGGAATTTCAAGTACTTTTTCTCCATTTTACAAAAATTTTAGGAACAGTTCAGCCAGAGGGAGTATGATAGACGAATCATGCTTGCATGAATTCGGCTTTCATACTTCCTCTGAACGGAGCGCCAGATTATGAGCAAAGTAGTGTGCTGACACATTGACATTTTGTATAACTGTGCTGACTATGGCATCACTCTGCAAGACGGAGGAAGGAGGCGTAGCGGTGCTACGTTGACTGACGACAACACAGCAGATGATGTCATCGACAGTACAGTTATGCTAATTGTCAATATGTCAGCACACTAGCTGCGAAGCAGCGGGAAAGCGCCGAAGGCTCCTTTGCGAATGGCGCGAGCTGAACAGTTCAGCCAGAGGGAAGGCGCCTTTGCGAATGGCGCGAGCTGAACTGTTCAGCCAGAGGGAAGGCTCCTTTGCGAATGGCGCGAGCTGAACTGTTCAGCCAGAGGGAGTATGAACAAACATAACGCAAATGCAGCCGGAAGAGCGTTTGCCCGCCTCCGGCTGCATTTATTTCTAATATCTATATTTTCTTAATTCTTCCTTGTAAGGGCTGGTATACTTATCTCTCTGTAATTACTGCCAGTTTACCTGAATAGTTGCTGTTCCATCCGATGGCGTTGTCACAACATGATTCGAACCACTTTCCCATGTCACATTTCCGCTGCCATCTATTTTTACAAATTTGTACTCAATTGTCGTTCCTGCAGGTACACTTACATCATAGAACCAGGTTGGATATGATGCGATACTTGACGTTGAATTAAAAAATGCCCCAATGGCTTTTGAAGTATCCCAGCTTCCTAATTCCGGTACACTTCCTACCAGATATACATTGCTGCCATACTCTGTTTCTGCATTATTTACCATAAAGCGAACTGATACCTGTCTTCCGGTTAAGACATCAAAGCCTGCATAAGAGTCAGAACTGCTTCCTGCTGCATTGGTTACAGTAATCTCATATTCCCCTGCTTCCACACCCGGAACTTCAATTGTAATTCTACTGTCTGACCAATCTTTTACTGTTGCCGCAGTATCTCCAAATATTACAGTCCCTGCCGCATCTCCAAAGCCACGACCTGTAATTGTCACTTCATTCCCAACAATCCCCATACCCGGATCAACGTTTCCAATTGTTACCTCGGTACAGTCTGTCTTTGTAAACTGCCATACTGCGGAAGCACCGGCTCCCAGGGTAAAGTTGTTTACTGCACCGGAGCCATTTACTGTAATATCATTTCCACCTAATAATCCCTTTAAAACATCAGAGTAGGTACCTGTTGGTAAATCCGTATATAATCCGCTAATCGAGTAACTCTGATTCTGATTGCGGTTTACAGCAGTTAAAATTACACTTCCGTTGAACTCACGCTCATAAATCAAGACGTCATCATTCATCCAACGCTCCTGTGTCGTACCATAAGCTGCTGCCGGATTCATTTTTCTAAGTGGTGCCAATGCGCTGATTACACGATAAGCAGTTGAATTTTCATTAAAAGAGGTCATATCTCCACGATTATATGGGTCCGTACTTCCCTGCGCATACTGCTCTGAGCCATAATAGATTGTTGGAATACCTCTGGAAGTTAAGAGTAAAACATAAGCATTTTCCACATCTCTCGTATTTCCATCTGCCAGTGTCATAAAGCGACTCATATCGTGATTATCAATAAAAGTAACCTGATCGTTTACCTCCTCATAATCAGAAGCGGTGTCCACCATAACCTGATACAAATCTTTCATGGTTCCGCTGTCATTTCCTAAAGCATTTCTAACTGCATTTGCATAGCGGAAATCAAGAAGACTCATACCACTCTCGTTGGCAAATGCTGTCATCTGACTGTCATTTGCAGTTCCGCCGTTAAACCATTCTCCAAACACAAAAACAGAATGTTCCTCGTAAATACTGCTTAACCAGTTTGTCTGCCATCCCATCGACATATGTTTTACAGCATCCACACGAATTCCGTCTACACCATAATCGAGCCACTGATCAATCGCTTCTTTCAGATAGGAATCCACTGTCGAATTCTGATGATTCAGATCTGCCAAACCATACATACTGTGATAAATTCCATTCTCATATGTACTATAGTCTGTCCAGTTTTCATGATTAAAGATTCCCGCATAATCATTCGAAAATGTTCCAATCAGGCTTCCATTCTGATAAAGTGCGCCATCTTCCGGAAATGTATATCCTTCATATTCGGCTGTCGATGTATGATTTGGCGCAAAATCAATTACAATTTTAATTCCATTCTCATGGGCAGTATCTACCAGCGTTACAAAATCTGCTTCTGTTCCAAAAGCTTCATTTGTCTCAAAAAAGTCTTTTGCCCAATAGCCGTGATAAGAAGCGCATCCGTTTGATGGATCCATCACCATAATATTTTCCACCGGAGAAGAAATCCAAAGTGCGGTCACTCCCATATTGGTGAAATAACCGTCTTCTATCTTCTCTGTGATACCTGCCCAATCACCCCCATGATACTTTTTCATGTCACCGGTATCAAAAATATCTCCTGTCGGATTGTTGCTGCTATCCCCATCTAAAAATCTGTCTGTTACAATCTGATAGATAACATCTGTCGAAAAACTGGCGGAGTTATTCGTGTCCGCATCTGTCTGCGCAAAAACCGTACCTCCAAATCCTAATGTCATTCCCCAGGTACATACGAAACCACATACCACTTTTGTAAAAAAACTACCTCGTTTTCTTCTCATCGAAAATATCCTTTCCCTTTCTGAAAAACCTATCCTTTTACTGCTCCCTGTGCCATACCATTCACCATATCTTTTACAAGGAAGAAATAAAGAACTACAATTGGCACTGCAATAAAAACACTTCCGGCTGCAAATCTTGCGAACTCCGTTTCATCAAGGCTCATCAGTCCCACTGCGACGGTGTAGAGATTTTTTTCTTTTAATAGAAGCTTTGGCAGGATGAAATCACTCCACGGCCATGTAAAGGACGTTAAAGCAGTGTATACAATAATCGGTTTTGACAACGGCAGGTTGATTTTCGTAAAAACCTGAAAATTTGTTGCACCGTCAATTCTGGCTGCCTCATCAATCGCTTTTGGAATCGTGTCAAAAAATCCCTTCTGCGTCAGGTAACCCATTGGCGCCCCCGCTGCATAAATCAAAATCAATCCCCACAAATGGTTAATCAGATTAAACTGTGTCATCAGAAGATAGACCGCAATCATTCCCATAAAAGATGGGAACATTCCGAGTACCATTGTGGTTTTCATCATTGGTTTTCTGGCTTTGAATGTAAATCTCGACATCGTATACGCTGTCAAAATCACAAGAAAAGTTCCCAAAATACAGCTTCCGGCCGCCACAAACAGCGTATTCAGAAACCACCTTGGATAATTATAAAGTGTTGTATCTGTAAAAAGCTTCTGAAAGCTTGCCAGACTATATTCCTGCGGGAAAAATCCGTCAAACGAATAGATCGTCCCCGACTTTGAAAAAGAAGCCAAAATCAGCCAGAGGCATGGGAAAAAGAAGATAAATGCCACGGCTGTCAATATCACATAAGTAATTCCGGTATCTGCAATACGACCCAAATTCCATTTTTTTCTCATTGAAATGTATCCTCCTCCCGATAGGATGGTGATTTTATGTAAACCATAAGTGAGATTACTGACGTAATCATAAAAATAACAAGGCTGATAGCGGCTCCGATACAATAGTAGTTATTGTCAATGGAAAGATTATAGAGCCAGTTAATCAGCAAATCCGTATCACTTGCGAGGAAATACCCATCCAGATAAAGGCCTCCTCTCAAGAAATAGAAAATACCGAAATTATTAAAGTTTCCAATAAACTGCCCCAAAAGAACCGGCATCGTGGAAAAGAGCATAAAAGGCATCGTCAGTTTCTGGAACTGTTTCCATCTTCCTGCTCCGTCAATTCTGGCTGCTTCATATAAGGAAATATCCCGGTTAGAAAGATTGCCGGTCGCTAGCAGCATAATGGATGGAACACTAATCCAGCAGTTGACTAACAGGCCGATTAATCTCGCTGTCCATTTTGCGTCCAAGTCCAAAAAGCCAATCGCACTTCCTCCGCCTGCAATAATCATCTGATTTACAGGTCCTCCGTAGGAGAACATAAATTTAAATGCCAAAAGTGTAATAAATCCCGGAATGGCATAGGCGAGTACCGGAAAAGCTCTCCAGAATGCTTTTCCTTTCACACATTCTTTTTCGAGCAAAAGAGCTAATCCCAATCCTGCAAAATAATTCAGTGTTGTCGACAGAATTGCCCATACCACGTTCCATCCCAGAATTTTAAAGAACGTCGGTGCAAACTGGGAAAGCGTTACCAGCCTGGTGAAGTTCGATATTCCGACCCAGTCTACCAGTTCCGGCGGCACGATACTTCCTCCGTAATTGGTAAATGCAATTAAAATCATAAATACAATCGGCAATATGTTAAAGATGCAGACTCCGATAACCGGAAGCGCAAGCACCATCACATAGAACTTTTTGTCCAAAAGCTGTGCTACTTCCTCCCGGAATGTCAACAACGGCTTCCCCTGTTCTCTTCTTTTTTGCATCTGATACGCATCTCTTAGATTTAATCTGTAAAGTGCGATAAACACGCCCAGCACAATCCATGCAAAAATTCCCATCAAAAGCATGACAACAGAGTTGTCGCCTTCTACGCCCAGCCAGGCATCTCCTTTTTGCGTTCCCAGCGTGAAAAACCCCTGTATGTCACTCCACCCTCTGGTAATAAAGTAGGTAAGGATACTTAATTCTGCGAGTAAAAACAGAATCCCCTTTGCCCATCTTCCATAACAAATCTGACCGCCTCCCATGAGAACAGCCGACAGTCTAACCTGCCAGCTGCTGTCACGGCAGCATTCCCCAAACTTTTTTATTTCCTGTTTCAACATAGTACCCCACTTCCGTACACTTATTTTGTATCACGACTACTTTAACGTAAAGACTGCATCATAAATCTGTTGGTCAACTTCTTCTAAGCCCGCCTTTAAAGATGCAAGGTCTGTATATTTTCTCTCGTTCTCCGCCCGGAAAGCGTCTTTTGCCAAATCTGTAAAGAAGGTCTGCCCCGGTGTCCATATCTGTGAAACTTCCTGAATCGAAGGCATTAAACTGATGTTTCCGTTTTCCAGATTTTCATAGAGAAGTGCGGATGTTCCGCCTGCTGTCTCCGCTGCATCTTCTCTCGCCGGTGCGATTCCAAGCATCTCACTTCTTGTCACCATCATTTCATAGCTGGTAGCAAATTCGATAAATGCAAGACATGCATTTGGATATTTTGTGTATGCACTGACGGCATATCCGTTCACACCGCCCATTGTCTTACTGTCGATTAGTTCCGGATTCTCCTCTGTCAGATCCCCGCTTGCCGGAAGCTGCGGCAATGTTGTCATCACGAGATTCTCTTTTGCCTTTTCCTCCGCTTCTGCGGCACTCATTCCTTCCCCTTCATACTGTGCTTTTAATTCATCTAAGAAAGTAGAATAAACATCCGGTGTGGAAATCGTTGCAAAATAGGTTCCGTCTGCTAATTTACTGTAAGCATTTGTTGTAATCGTATCATCAATACATTCCTCATTCATAGCACCTGCTAACTGCTGCAGAACCCATGCTCCCTTTTCCGCCTCGCCTTTGGAAAATCCAATGTCAGACGGGTCCGTATTGTCAGAGCCAAACACATACCCGCCATAGGAGAATAAGAATCCGCTGGAAAAATAAACGTCATAGAGAGATTTCATGTAGCCATACTTAGAGCTGTCCTCCTCATGTCTTGCAACTGAAAATGCATACATATCGTTCCAGTTTTCAATCATATCAGGAATCTGGTTTCCATTGTCATCCCAGCTTGTTTCCCAATCTTCTGGAAGCAGATCGGTTCTGTAGTAAAGCATCGGCGCCTGCACATTGACCGGAACTCCGCAATAGTAAGTATTTCCGTCCACTTCCGTCCTGTATGCATTCCAGGCTGTTTCCGGAATAGAATCGTAGCATTCCATCTCTTCCACCGGAAGCGGATAGATGTGCTTTCCGGTTGCATACTGCATAATAACGTCATTTGCCTGATATAAAACATCCGGTCCATATCCGTAAGGTCCGTCGTTTGCCAGGTCTAGATACTGGTCCATATTTGCATCTACAGCTGTAATTCCATACTCCGCATATGTTTCATTAAACGCATTGATTAATTCTTCAAAATACCCTTTTGAAATCGCGGTATCATTCTCTAGTACCTGAATTGTTACATTCTGTTCCAATTCTCCGGTAAAAACACTGCTCCCGGATAACCCCTGGCTTGTTCCGCTTTCTGTCCCTGCGGTACTTCCCTTAGTGCCTGCTTCATCTCCGCAGCCTGCCAACTGTCCTGCACAAAGCAGCACAGCCATTGCAAATGCAATCTTTCTTTTCATTCTAACCACCATACCTTTCTCTCTGTTGTCACTTTACAACTACAAATCCATTTTGATTTATTTTTGTTCCCTCCAGACGATTTGATGCCAAAATCGTTCTATCGGCTTTTTCCGGCAGCTCTACTGCCTTTTCCGTCAGGTTAATCCAAAGACGGATACTGCCCTCCTCCGCTGGCCTCGTCTGTGTCTGAACTGTTTTCTCCTGCGCTGCAATCGCTTTTTCCCCAAGCTTCCGTTCCACACATAACATTCCGTCTTTTGAACCAATACGCACCGCACCATACGCGATTTCTCTGTTTTTCCTCAATCGGATCAGCCCTTTTACCTTTGCAAGGAAATCGTGATCCCATTCTTTTTCATTCCACGGAAAACATCTGCGGGAATCCGGATCATAGCCGCCTTCCATACAAACTTCCGTTCCGTAATATATGCATGGGGCACCCGGGAACACCATTTCCAATGCGATTGCTGCCAGCAGCTTTTCTTTATTTTTTCCCACTTCTGTAAAAAAGCGGTGCGTATCGTGTGAATCTAATAAATTCAACATCATGACGTTGACTTGTTCCAGATTTCGCATCAGGTTGCTGCTTAACTTCTCTGCCATCTGTCTCGCACTGAATTCACCTTTGGCAAAGTAATCCAGACAAGCCTTTGTGAATGAATAATTCATAATACTGTCATACTGATCTCCCATCAGATACGGATATGCGTCATGCCAGTTCTCACCGATAATCACACAATCCGGTTTTAAGGATTTCACCTCCTGACGGAATCTCCTCCAGAACACATGGGAAACTTCATCCGATACATCCAGTCTCCATCCGTCAATGTCTGCCTCCTCCATCCAGTAACGCGCAATCTTTATCAGAAAATCCTGCACCTCCCGATTTGCGGTATTGAACTTTGGCATATAGGTACAGGCTGCAAAACATTCGTAATTTCCCTTTTCCGGGTCCGGGAAGTCGCCCTCAATCAAAAACCAGTCATAATACTTTGAATCTCTTCCCTTTTCTAAGACATCCTCGAATTGCTTTATCTGCATACTGCAATGATTAAATACCGCATCCAGAACAACCCGCATTCCCTTCTCATGGGCTTTGGCTACCAGCTCTATCAAATCCTCCCTGCTGCCAAACTGCGGGTCTATCTGCATGTAATCCATGATATCATATTTGTGATTGGAAATTGAGCGAAAGATTGGTGTCAGGTAGATTGCTGTAATGCCAAGTTCTTCTAAATAGTCCAGTTTTTCAATGATTCCCCGCAAATCACCGCCTGCAAAATTTTTCGGTGTCGGAACGCCTCCCCACTCCATATCAATGTAAGAGGTATCTTTTGTCGTATCGCCATATGTAAAACGGTCTACAAAAATCTGATAAAACACCGCGCCTCTCATCCAGTCCACAACTTCCAACACATCATTTTTATTGATATATGGCATTTGGAAAAAGTTGTAAAAGCCCTCCTCAAACCGGTAATCTTCTGTAATGCCGTCTTCTGAATAATAATAGATCTTCCCTTCTTTTTCAATCTGGAAGATATAAGCAAATCGAACATCTTCAAGTTTGAGCTTCACTTCGTAAAAATGATACAATCTGTCGCTATAGCTGATTTTCATTTTTATCTTCTGACGTTTCATTGTAAAATCATATTTTTGCGCATAAACTAAAAATATTTCTGCGTCCTCGTCTTCCCGTGCCATGCGCAATCGCAGAACCAGTTCTTTTTCCGCTGTTGCAAAGCAATAACGTGAATCCGGGATATGTAAAATTGCATATTCGTTCATAATGTCCATCCTTTTAGTTTTATAGTTGTATTTTCTAGTTGACAAATAATTTAAAATTCTTTATAACAAGTACATTGGCACAACCAATTTGAAATGAATTCGTGAGGGCCTATTTCACAGGGAGGATTACATTATGAGTCAAAAAGTTACGATTAAAGATGTCGCGCGTGAAGCCGGTGTATCTGTTGCCACTGTCTCTTATGTGGTAAATAACCGCACCGATATGCGAATCAGCGAGAATACCAGGAAAAAAGTCTTACAGGTCATCAACCTGTTAAACTATACTCCTAATCAGTCTGCAAAGGCACTTGCAACTAATCGTAATCACATGATTGCCCTCTATCTGTCCCCTGATGTATCCATTTTAAAAAACGCAGAACAACTGCATTTTATTCATTTCTTATCTAAATTTCTTCATGAAAGAAATTATGATTTAATTTATTTAAGTGAAAATTACACAGAGAAATTCGACCACGCAGATGCTATCGTCTGCTATGATATTTCCTCTGATTATTTCCGAAAAATCGGTGATTGTAATTTTATTCCTCTGATTGCATTAGATTGTATGATTCATGACCCTCTCTTCTTTCAGATTAATTCCGACTATCAGAGAATTCAAAAAGATGCCGAGGCATTTTTTCAAGGTGAATCCTTCAAACTGGCAATCTTAGAAACCCGGAATCAGGAGCGTATGACCTATCTGTCCTCCATTTTTCCTGATCTCTGCTATCTCCATGATTTTTCGGATGTTAACGCTTTGCAGGGTGAGAATCTTGTTGTGGTAGATCACACACTGCAGGCTCTTTTAGAAAAAAATAACCGTGTGTATTATGCGCCTGCCATATCTATGGCAAAAGCGGAAGCTCTGCTGCAGAGCATTGAATATGCCCTGCAGAGAATCCCAATCGAACAGCATGATGTGCTGGTATAACTTGCATTTTCAAAGATGCCGCATCTGCGACACTTTTTAGTCGCAGGAAACCGTTAAAATCTGAGTTGCCGGATCATAGGTAAAGGTATAACTTCCCGCCTGTGATGCTACAAGGTTAGCGCTGTCTGTCCCCGTTACAAAAGAAAGACTTTCTGTGTCATCTTCTGCAATGTTGGTATAGCGGATATATTCGGTTCCCACGCTGCTGTTTTCCCCTACCGTTACCATGGAAGTAAACATAAATTCGTCCCCTTCTGTCAAATCAACTGTCAGAGTATAGATTCCATCTTCTTCGGTAAATTGTGTTTCATCGGAGTAAACATCTTCCCATCCTGTAATTTCTGCACCCTTTATGTAATAATCTACCTGTTTCTCTTCGCCGTCGGAAGCTCCTTCGCCATTGTAAGTCCAGGTAATTACATCATAGGGATTTATGTTAAATGCCTCCTTGTTCTCCTCGGAATAATTGGCATTATCCGTTTCGTACGCATCTTCTCCCGGATAGGTAGTCAATGTAAAAGTATAATTTCCTGCTACCGCGCACTTGATATTGGAACGCTTCGTACTTGCTTCGCCAAGGCTTCCTGAATTCTGGAAATAATCTGTTCCGTCCAGAGAAATTGTATCAAGGTAGCCGTAACCTCGCTGGTTGTTCCAGCTGGAGTCGATTGCAAACTGAAATTCATCCCCCTCTTCTAAATCCAATGTAATCGTATAGACATTTGCTCCATCTACTTCTTCCTTTGTCAGCGTCTGTGCTTCTCCGATGACGGCTCCCCAGTTAGATTCCAGCAGCACCGGACTTGTTCCGCTTCCTACAATTGCAAATGTTCTCGTATCTTCTGTATACGAAACAAATCCCGCAAAAAGTTCCGTATCCCCTGTAATTTCCTGTGTAAAATCAAATTTATGGCTCATCTGCGGTGTTGCATACCATCCTACAAAGGTAGCACCATCTTTCTCCGGAACATATTCTTCCAACAGCCCGCCACTTTCTACTTCTGTTGTGTTTAAGACTGTTGTTCCATCAGAATCATAGAAAGTAACAGTATAAGTTTCTGTTTCTCCCTGATCTGCCGCCTCGTCCTTCTCTGTGCTTTCTGCTGTCTGTTCTTTCTGTGTTTCAGAAGTTCCACATCCCGCAACTCCGATTACTTCCCCCGCTAATACAGTTGCTGCCAGCAATAACATTGCTACATTTTTTCTTTTCATAAGATTTCTTCTCCTTTTCGGTTCTTTTTATATTTAACCGTTTAAGCAACTGAGCAAGAAAGTAGCAAACCTGATTTTTTCGATACTACTGTACTGAGAAAAATCATTGTTTGCTTTGTAGATTGCTTAAACGGTTAACTTAATTTTAATTTAACACTTCCTATCAGATATGTCAACAAAAAAAGTGATAAAACTGAACACCTCTGGCATATTGCACAAAAAAAGATGTATCTCTTCTAACCTGAAGAGATACATCTTTCTCTAATCACCTTTATTCTTCTCCGTCCTCATCATCCACGATTGCGGCAGCCGCTCCCGAGACCGAAGCCACAACAGCAATCACAGTAACGATTACGACCAACAAAAGAATGAGCCCTAAAAAAATCAATAATCCGCTTTCTGTCATCTCTACCTCCTCTGGCATGCTGCAAACAAACGCTTCATGCCCTGCAACGAATTCTCTTTTTCTAGTATAGCATATTCTAAAATGAATGGAAAGGCATTTTTCTCTTTTGGGTAATAACGGCACAAAACATAGCGATTCCGGCAAGCAGAAGGAAAAGGTATCCGGCCGCCGCCGTATCATCCCCCGTCTTAACTGCTGTCCCGGAGGCTCCGACCGCTGCTTTGGCGGACACGGCTGTCTCGCTTATCGTAATCACATAGTCCGAAGCATGGGTAAAGGTAAAGTCCGCGCTTCCGTCCGCTCCGATTTTGACGCTCTGCATATATTCCAACGCCCCTGTCGACGGATTGTAATAATACAAGTTCGCATAATATCCGGCATCCTCTGCACCAAGCGGGATTGAAATGGTAGCTGTCGCGCCGAATTCACCATCAAATGCAAGTGAAATCTGTTTTTTTGCAAGAATACCGTCATCCTGGAGTGTGTCTATCACAGACTGTGCGATATGATTGCTGTCGAGTTCCACTCCCAGCGAAATCTCACGCGCTGAAGTGATATCCAGCCCGTTGATTTTCCAGACAACACCGTTCTCTAACGCAAGTTCAAGCGTTACATCTCTTCCCGCAATAGAGGAAAAAACGCTCGCCGGAATTGTGGTATCCTCTGCACTAAGTGTCATCTTCACGGTCTCTCCGTCTGCCGCACTGCTGATTGCGCTCTCTAACTTTTCTTCTATGGAGGATTCGCCCGGAGTTGTAGTCGTCACGGTTCCGGTCACATCCGTGCTATTATTATTGGTCGATTCGTTTGCGGTATCATCTCCGTTCTGGGTGTTCTCTCCGCTTGTGACATCATCTCCGCTTCCGGTATCATCTCCGGCATCTCCGGTCTGGGTGCTCTCTCCTCCGCTCGCTTCGTCTCCGCTTCCGGTATCATCTCCGGTCTGGGTGTTCTCGTCAACATCTCCGGTCTGGTACAGATTGAAGTCGTCCCATGCGCCCCAGGCTCCTGCTGCCGCGTCCACCCTCACGCCTACCGTGACCGGTGTCTCATCTGCTGTAATCTCGATTGCCGGAATCACCGGGTTGCTCCAGTTCTGCCAGCTCGTCACACCGGTCTTTGCCGTATAGGTCTCATCGCCCACTACAGCATACAGCTCAAAGACCGCGTCATCTCCGGCATCCCCACCCTGTACATAGCTCTCCAAGGTGTAGATTCCTTTCTTCAGTATGATTTCCTGCTCTGCTGTGTAGGATACTGCATCAGCATCCCAGAATTTCAGGCTGTAGTCGCCGCTTCGCCTGTTATTATCCTTCGTGCGCGCCGCACAGTCATCCGAGATACTCCACATGCTCATGTCACTCTCCTCAAATCCCGGATTAACGAGCAGATTCTCATTTTTGATGGTCAGCTTACACGCCGCCTCGTACTCCTCCCCACCGATTGTGACTTTTCCACTGATTGTATAGGTTCCAACGCCTGCTGCGACAGCTTCCGCCAGCTCGGTCTCATTCCATGTGACTAAAACTTCCTCCGTGTCCCCTGTGTTATAGCTTACCGTAACCGTCTCCGGCATTGCAATCTCTTCGCCTACCACTGCCTCCACCGGCTCAGCCGTGACGGAAGTCACTGTTACCGGAGTCTTCGTTCCCGTTTTTACATAGTTAAAAATCTTTAATGACTCCAACGGATGACCCGCGAAATCAAATAATGCCTGATTGTCCACCGCAGAACCGCCGTACCACTCCCCGGCATCCGCATCATAATCCCCGGAAAAAGAGGATGCCCAGCCGGAGCCGTAAGTCTCCCAGATTTCCTTGTTTTCCGCGAGGACTGCTGCCGCATCGGAAGCGTCCTCCTCATAGATTTGAACCGGAATCCACGCCGGTTCCCAGTAAAACATACCGATTCCTGCCTCGCCGACATCTGCGACAGCCTGCATCACAGTGCGAAGTTCTGTCGCCTGTCCCTGTACGGATACCTCGTAATCGATATCAATTCCCGATTTTCCCTCGTAGATGGTGTTCGTATGACCGTCGCCATCCTCGTAAGTGTATGCCCATGAGGTCTCTGCA
This sequence comes from uncultured Roseburia sp., assembly GCA_964495195.1. Classification (GTDB taxonomy): domain Bacteria; phylum Bacillota; class Clostridia; order Lachnospirales; family Lachnospiraceae; genus Roseburia. Next base: position 7,146 of record CAZBUW010000031.1, on the reverse strand, counting down.
ACCATGACTTTTTTCCCGTAGGTCTCTGCAATATCCGACAAGACGCTCGTCAGATTATCCGTCGTTCCATGCCAATAAGGGTAGTAGGAAGATGCAAACACATCGTAATCCACGCTGTAGCTGTCCAGATTTTTTGCGTAACCCGCATAGCGCCCCGCAGTCTCCGGATTGGCAAAATGAAGCGCCACGAGAATCTCTTTTCCATAGGAGGAAGCCGTCTCTCTGACCGCGCTGCTTCCCGCGTTGAAAAGCTCACTCATATTCTGCCATTTTGACTCACCGCAGACTTTGCCGTTGGTCTCGTTTCCAACCTGTACCATGCCGACGTCAACGCCGGAATCCAGAAGTGTCTCTAAACTCTCCTTTGTATATGTGTACAGCGCCTCCGTTTTTTCCTCGAGCGTCATACCGCTCCACGCCTTCGGCTCAGACTGTTTCGCCGGGTCAGCCCAAAAATCGGAATAGTGAAAATCGATGAGCACCTTCATTCCGGCGTTCGTCGCATACTGTCCCATGCGCACCGCCGCGGCGAGATCATTGTTGCCGCCGCCGTATCCGTTTCCATTCTCGTCATAGGGATTATTCCAGATGCGAAGACGGACATAGTTGACTCCGCACTCCGCAAGCAAATCAAAAAATCCCTGATCGTCGATTTCTTCCCCCTCAAAGTTGTAAAACTTTACGCCGCTCTCTTTTTCCGAGAGATAGGAGGACACATCGACGCCCTCGATGAAATTCTCATCCAGTCCTTTCACTTTTTCCACATAGAGGTCTGCCTCGACCGCGGTATCCTCGTCCGCCGGCTCCTCCTCATCTGCCGGCTCCTCCTCATCCGTCGGCTCCTCCGTCGTTTTCTCCATGGAGATGGAGTCGAGGTAACCATAGCCGCCCTCCTCCACCGTCACACAAAATCCTACTTTTACCGTGGCATCCTCCTCCAGCGTAAAGCTGTCGTCTTCCACCAGCCAGCTATTGTAGCCACTCAGGCTGACACCTTCTCCGCATTCCTCGCCAACCTGCAGCTGAACGACCGCACCTTCGCCCATAAAATCAGACTCCACGGTATAGGTTCCCGCAGGGACTTCCACCTCCTGCGTCAGGGTGAAAGTTCCGCCGTCCCCCATCCAGAATTTAAAGCAGCTGCTGCCCTGCTCCTCCCCGGTCGCAAGCCATTCATCATCCGCATACGTAAAAAACCCAAAACTTGCATTTTCCCATGTGGACGCAGCCACCTCCCAGATTCCGTCGTTCCATAAATCCCCTGTAAATTCTGCATCCTTCAGTTCAATCGTGATGCTCTCCGCCGTCTCATCATCCGTCCCGGCTGCCTGTCCGCACTGCACCGGACCCGGCTGGGCAAATACCAGCGCTGCCGCTAATAAAATGCTGGCAGACTTTTTCCATAGTTTTCTCATCACCTTTTTACCTTCCTCTTTCTTTTTGAACCGGAGACTTCCTCTCCCCACCGCAAATCTCCGCTGTCCTGCGCAATCCCTTGTGTTTGTTGCGCAATCGGTTGTTCTATAATTAGGATAACACCAAGTTTTTCTCTTTTCAATGCACAGTATTTCTAATATTAGGGTTTCTTTTTTATCTATTTTGTCTAAAAGCCATCTGTTTTCCCCAACTTTTTTGTCTAATATTGCGCAACTAAATTCACTTGTTGCGCAATATTGCTTCGACCAAACCGATTATTAGGGGCGCTCCCGGATTCTCCGCACGGTTCGATTGTCTTGGCTGCGTCCGGCTGTTCCGGCCGGTTCGATTGTCTTGGCTGCGTCCGGCTGTTCCGGCCGGTTCGATTGTCTTGGCTGCATCCGGCTGTTCCGGCACGGTTCGATTGTCTTGGCTGCGTCCGGCTGTTCCGGCCGATTCGATTGTCTTGGCTGCGTCCGGCTGTTCCAATCGCCGCGCTTCTCCGATTTCTCATGTATAACGATACCTCCCCCCTCACTCTTCTTACACGTTTTCGTAAATCTAGCCGATGTTTCTTCGTGATTTTTGCCAGATTTTATTTTAATTTTTCGTCAGAACTCCACAAAAGCTATTTTTTAGGCTTATTTAACTTGATTTTGCCTCACGAAAAGATTATACTTCAACTAAAGATTTGCTTAATCGTTTTCGTAACTTTTTCAGAAAGGATGGATTTTACTATGAAATTTGGTCACTTTGATGACTCTGCCAAGGAATATGTCATCACGACTCCTAAGACTCCTCTGCCGTGGATTAACTATCTGGGCTGTGAGGACTTTTTTTCTTTAGTTTCTAATACTTGCGGGGGGTACAGTTTCTACAAGGATGCGAAACTGCTCCGCCTCACCCGCTACCGCTACAACAATGTCCCTTACGACAGCAATGGACATTACTACTATATCAAGGAGGGAGATACTGTCTGGAATCCGGGCTGGATGCCGTCTAAAACGGAACTCGACTCCTACGAATGCCGCCACGGCATGGGCTATTCTGTTTTTACCGGAAGCAAGAACCGCTTAAAAGCCGAACTCGTCGACTTTGTACCGATTGGTTCCACCTGCGAGGTCAACAAACTGACACTCACAAACGAGGGGACTGCTGCAAAGAAGTTCTCTGTTTTTTCCTATGTGGAATTCTGCCTGTGGAATGCGATGGATGACATGACAAACTTCCAGCGCAATTTTTCCACCGGTGAAGTGGAGATTCACGGTTCCGCTATCTACCACAAAACAGAGTACCGCGAGCGCCGCAGCCACTACGCTGTCTACGCCGTCAACGCACCCGTTGCAGGATTTGACACAAGCCGCGACGCCTTCTTAGGTTCCTACGGCGAAAATTCAGCTCCGGAGGCCGTCACAAGCGGCGCTTCGAAAAACTCCGTGGCAAGCGGCTGGGCTCCGATTGGTTCCCACCATTTAAAGGTCACACTTGCTCCGGGCGAGTCAAAGACATTTGTATTTGTATTGGGATATGTGGAGAATCCGGTCGAGGAAAAATGGATTGGACCGGCGGAGGATGGTGTCATCAACCGCGCGCCTGCCGAAAAACTGCTGGTACAGTTCGACACGGCCGAGAAGGCAGATGCCGCCCTCGCATCTTTGAAGGCTTATTGGGACGAACTTTTGAGCCACTTTACCGTCTCCTCCTCCGAGGAAAAATTGGACCGCATGGTAAACGTGTGGCACCAGTATCAGTGCATGGTTACCTTCAACATGAGCCGCTCAGCTTCCTATTTTGAATCGGGAATCGGGCGTGGCATGGGATTCCGCGATTCCTGCCAGGACTTGCTCGGCTTTGTGCACCTGATTCCGGACCGCGCGAGAGAGCGGATTTTAGACATTGCTGCCACGCAGTTTGAGGACGGAAGCGCCTACCACCAGTATCAGCCTCTGACCAAAAAGGGAAACTCCGACATCGGAAGCGGTTTTAACGATGACCCGCTGTGGCTGATTGCCGCCGCTGCTGCCTATATCAAGGAGACCGGCGACTACACCATCTTAGACGAGCAGACCGCCTACGACAGCGACATGAGCAAGGCAACCGATTTTATGGAACATTTGAGACGCTCCTTCCGCTATACGGTCGAACATCTCGGCCCGCATGGTCTGCCGTTAATCGGCCGCGCCGACTGGAACGACTGCCTGAATCTCAACTGCTTCTCCGAGGAGCCGGGCGAATCTTTCCAGACTTTTGGTCCGTCTGAGGGACCGAACGCAGAATCTGTTTTCATCGCGGGTATGTTTGTAAAATATGGAAAAGACTATGTCGAAATCTGCAAACACCGCGGACTGTCTGCTGAGGCAGCCGATGCCGAGGCCGCAATCGAATCCATGAAAAAGACCGTTCTTTCCGCTGGCTGGGACGGCGAATGGTTCCTGCGCGCCTATGACCATTATAAAAACAAGATTGGTTCAAAAGAGTGTGAGGACGGAAAGATTTTTATCGAGCCACAAGGATTCTGCGTCATGGCTGAAATCGGCTTAGAGGAGGGCAACTGCCTCAAAGCGATGGAATCCGTTGAAAAACACTTGGACACGAAATACGGCATTGTCCTTCTTCAGCCGCCTTACCACAAATATCACGTAGAACTCGGCGAAATCTCCTCCTATCCACCGGGATACAAGGAAAATGCCGGAATCTTCTGCCACAACAACCCATGGATCTCAATAGCGGAGACTGTTGTCGGCCGTGGAAACCGCGCATGGCAGGTATACACAAGAACCTGCCCTGCCTACATAGAGGACATCAGTGAAATCCACCGCACAGAGCCTTATGTATATTCCCAGATGATTGCCGGAAAGGACGCACCGAACTTTGGTGAGGCGAAGAACAGTTGGCTCACCGGAACCGCCGCGTGGACGTTTCTCGATGTCTCCCAGTACATTTTAGGCATCCGCCCTGACTACGACGGTCTGCGCATCGATCCGTGCATTCCTTCCACGTTAAAAGGCTTTACCGCCAGACGCGATTTCCGCGGTGTGACCTATCACATCACGGTAAAGAACCCGGAAGGCAAAGAGAAAGGGGTCACCTCCATGACCGTAAACGGTAAAAAGATGGAGGGAAATCTCATTCCTCTCGACCTCGGCGCAAAAGAAGTCGAGGTGGAAGTCCTGCTGTAGACTGCTGTGTGCGCCCCCGCCGGGGACGTTCCGCCGGGGACGCACCCTTTTGTTCATTGGGGACGCACCCTTTTGTCCGCTGGGGACGCACCCTTTTGTCCGCTGGGGACGCACCCTTTTGTTCATTGGGGACGCACCCTTGAAATAGAGGAAGCAGACTAATCTGTCTCCTCTATTTCACTTTTATATCTATTGATTTCATCCATAACTTCAATTTGCTTCATATTAAGCTGTCGGCTTAATTCCCTCACTTTTTCAGTCCTTCTAACTTGTTTTTTTGCATTTTCGAAAGGTGCTAAATCCTTCATTTTCCTTAATTCCTGCAAAACAAGCGCACTTTTTTGTGCCTTTACTTCCTCCTCAGTCCCAATAAACCAACTAAATTGTTCATCTTTAAAGCTAAACTTTTCAAAATCTTCCCATCTGTAAAACTTCTTTTTGATTAACTTTTTTGCCTTTGGATGTATGAGATTCAACTTTCGTTCCTTTTCGTAATCAAGGTAACTAGAATATGTATATTCAGAGGGAGTTTTAACAATCTCTGCCTTTACCGGATTATTGTGTATGTAATTAATACAATTCCAAAAATACCTCTCATCCTCAACCCCTTCACTAAAAAATCGATTTTGAAAAAGATGTCCGTTCCTCAATTGATTCAAATTGTACTGCATCGCATATACAATTTCACACCGCTTAATATACGCAGAAATTTCCGTCAGATCCCCGCGGGCAAGCAGATGGACATGCGTAGGCATAATGCAATACGCATAGATTTCGATTTCGTAATCCTTTAATTTCTCATACATAATCAAATTCATTTTTCGCTTCTGGGATTCCTCTTCAAAAATTCTCTCATGATTCACCCCCTTAAAAACCAAATGATAAATCTCAGAAGCAGCTTTTTTTCTTGCAGTACGCGCCATAATATTCCTCCCTACTACAATGTATTTATGGTTAATACCCCTTACAGCCAGTAAGGAATTACCCATCTTGTTGCTTAAGCTGTTAGAATGAGTAAGGCAATAGGTCTGGCCAATACCTCCCAGGACTTTACGTCCGTAAAATAGTCAGCCAACCGGCCCTCATTCGCAGCATTCGTTTTACGCAGGTTGAACCCTCCGGCGTTCGTGTGATACCCAGTAGATTGAACAGGCAATGAGTAAATCCGGTATTGACCATTGCTAATACATTTCAAAGGAGTATTTTCTATGAACGCTGTTGGTATTGATGTTTCCAAAGGAAAGAGCACTGTCACAATCCGCAGACCCGGCGATGTTGTCATCATGCCGCCCTGTGACATCCCGCACACCCAGTCCTCTATCAATGCACTGATTGAACAGATTAGAAGCCTTGACGGGGAAACAAAGGTCTGCATGGAACACACTGGAAGATACTACGAACCGGTCGCTACCTGGCTGTCTGATGCTGGTATCTTTGTCAGTGCCGTAAATCCCATCCTCATCCGGGAGTTCGGTGATGATTCCCTGCGCACTCCCAAGACGGATAAGGCGGATTCTAAAAAAATCGCACGCTACACCCTTGACCGTTGGACAAAACTGAAGCAATATGGAAACATGGATAAAGTACGCAACCAATTAAAGACCATGAACCGGCAGTTTGGCTTCTATATGGCCCAGAAAACCGCAATGAAGAACAACCTCATCGCCCTGCTTGACCAGACCTATCCGGGTGCCAACGATTTCTTTGACAGCCCCGCACGAAGCGACGGCAGCCAGAAGTGGGTGGATTTTGTCCACACTTACTGGCATGTGGACTGTGTACGCAGCAAATCCCTTTCTGTCTTTACGGAGCACTATCAGAGCTGGTGTAAACGTAAAGGCTATAATTTCAGTGCAGAGAAAGCGGAGAAGGTCTATCAGTCTTCTCTTGACCTCATTGCAGTGTTTCCAAAGGACGATAACACCAAAATGCTCATCCGGCAGGCTGTTGCAATGCTGGACACAGCTTCTAAAACCGTGGAGATACTGCGTCTGAAAATGGATGAGACTGCTGCCACACTTCCAGAATACCCTGTTGTCATGGATATGAATGGTGTCGGTCCTACCCTCGGTCCCCAGCTCATGGCTGAAATCGGGGATGTGACGCGTTTTACGCACCGCGGAGCCCTGACAGCTTTTGCCGGCGTTGACCCTGGAAAAAACGATTCAGGGAAACATATCCAGAAAAGTGTGCCTACAACAAAGAAAGGTTCGCCAAATCTGCGTAAAACGCTCTTCCAGATCATGGACGGGCTTATCAAACGTTCGCCTGTTGATGATCCTGTTTATGCTTTTATGGATAGGAAACGAGCACAGGGCAAGCCTTACTACGTCTATATGACAGCCGGTGCGAACAAGTTCCTCCGCATTTATTACGGACGGGTAAAAGAATACCTTACTTCCCTGTCCGAAACGGAAGAAATCTAAAACCAGCTTCAATCCCTTTATCAGGCCGGCGTTCTGCGGTGGTCTGGTTTTTGTACTCTTGATTCAACCTGTATAAAATTTTCAAATTTCACAAATTTCTGCTTGACTTTTTATTTGCAGACTAT
>CAZBUW010000030.1:0-32869 GCA_964495195.1 uncultured Roseburia sp. | reverse complement strand
ATCGGTGCGGATGTGGACGTTCCGGCCGGAGACATCGGAACCGGAGCGAGAGAGATCGGTTACATGTTCGGACAGTACAAGAGAATCCGCGGCATGTACGAAGGTGTCCTCACCGGAAAAGGACTTACATACGGCGGTTCTTTGGCGCGTACTGAAGCAACCGGATACGGTCTTCTCTACATCACACAGGAATTGATGAAGTGCCACGGAGAATCTATGGAAGGAAAGACGGTTGTAGTTTCCGGTGCCGGAAACGTGGCAATCTATGCAATCCAGAAAGCGCAGCAGATGGGTGCAAAAGTTGTGACCTGTTCTGACTCTACCGGCTGGATTTACGATCAGGAGGGAATCGACGTTGCACTGTTAAAAGAAGTAAAAGAAGTAAAACGTGCCCGCTTAACAGAGTACGCAGCAGCAAGAAAGAGCGCCGAGTATCATGAGGGACGCGGGGTATGGCAGATCAAATGCGACATCGCCCTCCCATGTGCAACCCAGAACGAGCTGCTTTTAGACGATGCAAAACAGTTAGTTGCCAACGGGGTAAAAGCTGTCTGTGAAGGTGCAAACATGCCGACTACCTTAGATGCTACCAAATATCTGCAGGACAACGGAGTATGGTTTATCTGTGGAAAAGCTTCCAACGCAGGCGGTGTTGCGACAAGCGCATTGGAGATGACACAGAACTCGGAGCGTCTGAGCTGGACATTCGAGGAAGTGGATGCAAAATTACAGCAGATTATGGTAAATATCTACCACAACATCGACGAGGCTGCAAAGCGCTACGGCATGGAAGGAAACTATGTCGCAGGTGCGAACATCGCAGGCTTTGAGAAGGTTGCAGAGGCTATGCTCGCCCAGGGCGTATGTTAATCTGCGATTAACAGCTAGAATGATAAAAATGACCCCGTAGACGTCAAAATCTGCGGGGTTTTTCCTGTCAGGCAGAGATGTTTATGAATGGAAGGGAATTCTTATGGCATCAAGAATATTACATTTAGCAGTTGCCGAGGAAATGTTGAAAAAAGTTAATCTGCAAGATAAAAACAGATTTCGGTTGGGATGTATTTTGCCGGACGCATATAATCCTAAGGTTTCAAAAGCGGATAGTCATTTGAAGGTGTTTGTGTGCGGCAATAGCAAAAAGACTTATGATTTAAGAAAATTTTGCACCCTGTACGGTGACAAAATGAAATCAGATGAATTATATATGGGATATTATATGCATCTGATCCAGGACTTGATATTTCGGAAATTAGTATATGGAAAGTACAAGTGGGATCCAACGGTTCCGGGAAATGTGCAGAAATTACATAATGATTATAGATTGATAAATAAATACGTATTGCTAAAGTATGGAGTCACAAAAGATATAAGTCTTCCGGAGAATTTAAGTCAGGAGGAAATATATGAGATATATCCATTTGAGCCGGAAGCACTTCTTGCGGATATGAAAAATGATTTTATGGACAATCCGGAAGGGGATATCTTTTTCTTTACGAGAGAAATGGCGGATGAGTTTGTAGAAAATGCAGTGGAAAACTGTATAAAAGAATACGATGCGATAAAGGAGGATGGATTACTTATGGATGCTTACGACCACGCTTGGATAAACAAAGAGATGTTAGCCTTTTGCGGTACCTATTGCGGAGTGTGTGAATGGAAAGATAAAATCGGGTGCAAGGGCTGTAAAGCGAACAGAGGAGTGATGTTCTGGGGCGAGTGCGATAAAGCGAAGTGCTGCATGGAAAAGGGATTTGAACATTGCGGAGAGTGCCCTGATATGCCCTGTCAAAAGCTTAGAGAACTGTTTGATGACCCGGAGCACGGCGACCACGGCGCAAGACTTCGCAATCTGAAGAATTGGAAAAATGGAAATTATACCTATGAAAAATTAGGCAATGCAGCGCAGGAGAACGCAAAAAATCTGAGAGGGTAGAGATATTTTCTGCAGCCGTTTGCTGCGTTTGATATTGAATCTTCCCGCGATACAGAATATAATTTAGGTATCAGACGGAGTTGGATATGTGCCGTATTTCCGGCAATTCGGAAGAGGAAACGAAGGGAGCGACATGTTTATGAGGAAAAAGATTTTTGGTCTGTTGGTCTGTGTTGTAGTGTCGGCTACAATCTGTTTGCCGACGAGAGAGGTGTATGGTGATCCGGCAACAAGTGTGTACGACGGAGATTTTATTCCAGGTTCGGCGGATGATACTATTTATGCTGTTGTAAATGCGGGGACATCGCCGTCAGATATTGATGCGGATTTGTATCAGATGGTGACAATGAAAGGATTCACAACAGGAGCAATTGAATATGCTCTGAATAATGGCTACATGTTGGGCTATATCGACCTGTTGAAGCAGGGGGGTGGATTCCACAGGACTTTGTGCCTGCGGGAAGTTCGAGCAGCTCTGGAAGTGAAACTTCTTCCGGAAACAGTTCTTTTGGAGAATCATCTTCTTCAGGGAATGGTTCTTCGACACCAAAGAAAACGGAGCCAACAAAAGATGAGGCTGTGACGGGAACATATGTTGTGATAAATAATGATACTTCCGTTTATGACAGCTATTCTGGTTCGTCTGAGCAGGAAACCTATGAAATTGGAACAGAAGTAGAGGTAACAGGTCTTTATTCCAATAAGATGTACGAGATCACATATAACGATGGAAAAGGATATGTCAGACAAAAAAACCTCGTGACAAAAGAGGAATATGAAGCGGGCTGGGAAGAGACCGAAAAAGTAGAGGCAACCTGTGCAAAAGCTGGGAAAACCGTTTATACAAACAAACTAAGCGGTGCAACCAAGGAAGAAGAGATTCCTGCATTAGGACACTCTTATGAAGTGGCGGAAACGGTTGAGGCGACCTGTACCGAGGATGGGAAAACCGTTTATACTTGTTCGGTCTGCGAAGATACCTATGAAGAGGCAATAACCGCCTCCGGACACACTGAAGGAAAATGGGAAGTGACAAAGGAAGCAAGTGCTTTTTCGAAAGGTGAAAAAGTGAAAAAATGTACGATCTGCGGAGAAACTCTGGAGACAGAAGTGATAAAACAGACATTCCCGCTTCCATTGTGGAGCGTTCTTGTAATTGCTGCAGTCTGTGTTGGAGCAATCGCAGCGGTAGTTATTATCGTCTTAAAGAGGAAAAATACGATGCGATAAAGCGAAATGCAGTCAATAAAATTTTTACGCGGATGTTCGAATAAGCGTCAGAATAACCCTGAGCACTTAAAACATTTTTTCATATCCTGCAATTTATTCTAACCATTCTAACCAAAGGAATTGACAAGAACGGTTAGAATGGTTAGAATGTGGTTAGAATAAATTGGGGAGGCAATCAGATGACTTTTATGGAAAGCGAAACAGTTGAACTGAAAGCAATCGTGGTGGAGGACATCAAAAAAGAAATTATTGCTTTTGCGAACTGTGAGGGCGGAAAGCTGTATATTGGAGTCCGGGATGATGGAATCGTATTGGGGTTGGACGACCCGGATAGTGCTTCCTTACAGATTAGCAATATGGTTCGGGATGCAATCAAACCAGACTTAACCATGTTTCTTCATTATGAGACGTTGACGGTAGACGGAAAGAAAATCGTTGCGGTTAATATTCAACAGGGAACGGAGCGCCCTTATTATATTGCAAAAAAAGGGCTGCGTCCCGAAGGGGTCTATATCCGTCAGGGTTATTCCTCCGTGCCGGCTACCAATACGGCAATCCGGCACATGATTAAAGAAACGGATGGCGACCACTTTGAGGAAATGCGGTCTTTGGATCAGAATTTGACCTTTGAGAAAGCCAAAAAAGAATTTGCGGAACGGAGTATAAAGTTTGGGCAGGCTCAAATGAAAACACTTGGGATTATGACACGGGATGGAGTTTATACGAATCTGGGGCTGCTGCTTTCCGACCAGTGCGTGCATACGATAAAGGCAGCAGTTTTTGAGGGTACAAACCAAAACCAATTTAAAGATCGGAAGGAATTTACCGGCTCCTTGTTTCAACAGATGGATGATGTTTATGAGTTTATTGATTTTCGCAATCAAACCCATTCAACTTTTGATAAACTGCGTCGTATTGACAGGCGGGATTACCCGGTGGTGGCTGTCAGAGAGGCGCTTCTGAACCTTCTGGTGCATCGTGAATATTCCTTCCGTGCCAGTACCTTTATCAGTATTTATACAGACCGGATTGAATTCACCTCTATAGGCGGTCTGGTAAGTGGAGTGACTTTAAAGGATGTGACGATGGGAATTTCCGTCTGTCGGAACGCGAGACTGGCAAATGTATTTTACCGCCTGGAGTTGATTGAAGCCTATGGCACTGGAATACTGAAAATCATGGACGCCTACGAAGAAACCGGAATGACGCCGCAGATTGAAGCGTCCGATAATGCGTTTAAGATTATTCTTCCAAATCTGAACGCAAAGACAGAGCAGAAAGAATCGGAAAATATTGGTTCTGAAAGCAGCACAACAGCAGATAAAGTGATTGCGCTGGCAGAGGAACGGGGATTTGTCACAAGAAAAGAGGTAGAAATACTGCTGGGTATTAGCCAGACAACATGCGGACGGCTGTTAAAGCAAATGATAGGAAAAGGGCTGCTTGTTCAGGAAGGTAAGGGAAAGAACACCCATTATTGTCTCACAAAATAGAGTAAAACAGCGCTTATGGAAGTGTGATTGTTTGCACTATTCGTTATGGAACGCATTTTAGGTTGTTGCGAGTGCACATCTCGGACAGCCATCGAGGTTTAAAAAGAGGAGTGAAAAAATGTCAGTCATTATTCCAATTACAGATTTTAACGCCCCGGAGTTGGATGTCTACGCGAGGCAGAATGAGGTGCAGTTGCTGCACTATTACGAGCCGAACGGGGGCATTTTTATCGCGGAGAGTCCGAAGGTGATTGAGCGCGCATTAGATGCCGGCTGTGTGCCAATCTCTATTTTGGTGGAACAAAAGCATGTGGAGGGGCAGGCGGCGGCGATTCTTGCGCGGTGCGGGGACATTCCGGTCTATACGGCACAGCTCGACGTGCTGACACAGCTCACCGGTTTTCAGATGACGCGGGGGATGCTCTGTGCAATGCACCGCCCGAAGCTTGCGGGCGTGCGGGAGGTGTGCGAAGGCGCGCGGCGGATTGCCGTGCTCGAGGACGTAATAAATCCTACAAATGTAGGCGCAATATTCCGCTCGGCGGCAGCGCTGAACATGGATGCCGTTCTTCTCACCAAAGCGTGCAGCGCCCCGCTCTACCGCAGGGCGAGCCGGGTCAGCATGGGAACGGTTTTTCAGGTGCCGTGGACCATCTGGGAGGAGGACGTCTGGGCGAAAAGCGGGGTTGCCATCCTGCATGAGATGGGATTTCAGACGGCGGCGATGGCGCTGCGGGAGGATTCGGTGAGCATAGATGACCCGGGGCTTTTGGCGGAGGAGAAACTCGCAATTGTCCTCGGAACAGAGGGTGATGGATTGGCATCCCATACGATTGCGGAATGCGACTACACGGTGCGGATTCCAATGGCACATCAGGTGGATTCTTTAAATGTGGCGGCGGCGAGTGCGGTGGCATTTTGGGAACTTGGAAGGCAGCGGTGAATATAGGAAGCAAAATAAGAAGGAAACGGATTGACAATTTTTAAGTACAGGCGAAAGTTTTATTCTTAAAATCACACAGAAGCGGAATTTGCTCTACGGCAAACGGGTGCTGTGCTTTCCTGTTATCGTCCGCCCTGCACCCATGTCACTATCTCTTTCGCATGATTCTCCCAGGTGTGATGCTCGAGGACGAAGCGGCGCCCGTCACGCGCGGACGCCTCATAATGTGCAGGATTGACAAGAAAATCCTGCACTTTTTTTGTCAATTGCCCCAGATCTTTCAGGGGATAAGTGATAAGCCCCGTCTCCGGCGGGATGTGCTTTGCCAGGTAGCCGCTCTCGTCGGAGATGGCGATGGCGCCGTTTCGCATCGCGGAGAAAACGCGGTCGTGTGAGCCGTTTTTAAACCATGGCATGACATTTAAGACGGCTTTCGCATTCGCCATGTGGGAGAACGTGTCCTTGAAATCGCAGGTACCGTGGAAACGGAAACATTCTTTCTCCGGGCATTTAAATTTTTCCCAGCCGTGGCCGAAGATGTCGACCGGAATGTGTTCTTTGGCGAGGGCACGGAGCACAAGGTCGCGCACATAGGCGGTGATGTAGGTGTCCGCGAGAAAATAGAGCTGCATATACTGCGCGAAGGTGGGCGGCGGCAGCACAATCTCTTTCGCGGCGAGGAGATTAGAAAACACTTCGTCGACGCGCAGGGAAAAATCATTTTTCAGAGCGTCAATCAGTTTGTGCATATCGTTGGCAAGACTCGGCTCGCAATTGTCGATAATGTGCATGACCTCCTCCGGGTCGGTATAAGTTCCGGTGAAGAGAAGGTCGAAGCACCGGTCGGCAAACGGAATGTCGGGGGAACTCCCCAATGCCGGCGCGCCGCCCAACTCCCCCGTCGTGCTCCCAGGCATCGGCGAGCCGCCCGCCGGCGGGACATGGTCGGCAAACGGAATGTCCGGCGCCATATCTTCCGGCATCGCACCGAGCGGCAGTGTGTGGACGGAGCGGATGTGCGGGTAATACTGTCGGATGTAGTCCGCGTGGTCGGAATCTAAACAGATGACGTGAAAGTTTTTCAACTTCTCCTTCAGATTGTCGTGCTGGTAGAGCGGATGATCGAGCAGATAGTCGAAAAACGGTGCGTCGAACTCGTCGAGATAGTAGTCCATCGTCTCGTCGTCTAAACCCTGCGGCACTTTGGAATTGAAGTCGAAGACCGCATCGAAGTTTTCTTTTGTAACCGCCTGCAGCTCTGCAAGGCTTTTTCCCTCCAACTCAAAGATGACGCTCTCGTGTCCGAGTTTTTGGAACGCAGCCGCGAGACAATCCGCAAAATAGTAGGTGGAATTGTAACAGATGGATTTTGATTTTAAAATGAGAAACCGCATAATGTCACCTCACATTTTTTTCTTAATTAGGCGATTGCGAAACTCTGTTTTTCTGATTGTCCGTTGCACACGGCTCCAAAGTACCCTGCGATAATATGTCTATATTGTGCAACTACATATAAAAAATCAAGAGTTTCGCAATCGCCTATTTTCTTAAATCCATCATATCCTTTTTGAGGTGTGCAGGCAAGGGAACAGATTGATTTTTCGACATTCCCTTGCACAACGCCGGATGGAATGGTATAGTGTCACTATCAGAAGAAGTGCAGGAGGGGCTGTTATGGCGAGGATAATTACGGTTGGCCGTGAATTTGGAAGCGGTGGAAGAGAATTGGGAAAGAGATTGGCAGATGAACTCGGGGCTGCATACTACGACAATGAGATTATTACGGAGATTGCAAAGCGGACGAATCTGGCGGAAGAGTATGTGGAACATGTGATGGCGAACGGGCCGTCGCCGGTGATGCCGATTACGACAGGCAGAACCTTTTACATGGGATTAGATCCGCTCGCAGAGCAGAACAATGCGATTTACAGCGAGCAGAGCCGTCTGGTCCGGGAACTTGCAGAGAAATCGGACTGCGTGATTGTGGGACGGAGCGCCGATTATATTCTGCGGGAAAAAAATCCGTTCCGTCTGTTCATATATGCAGATTTGGAGGCGCGCATGGCGCGGTGCAGAAAGCGCGCGCCGGAGCAGGAGAAGCTGACGGACAGGGAACTGCGCCGCCAGATTCTCGATGTAGACAAAAAGCGCAGAAAGTATTATGAATTTTTTACCGGTCAGACATGGGGAGACCGGCTGAATTATGATTTGTGCATCAATACCTCCAACGCGGATATAAAGAACGTCGTGAAGGCAATTGCCAGGATGGTAAAATAGCAGGAACGTTGTCTGGAGATGCCCCGGATGACGTGTCCGCATCGGACGGAATTTGGGTAATTATTGTTTTTTTGTCCGATATTTATACTTTTTTCCAGAAAAAACGAAGCAAATCAGCATAAAAATAAAGCCATTTGGGTAAATCAGAAGATTTTTCGCGATTTTACCAAGAAAAAAGAAAATTCTTGGGTAAATAGCAGGAAAAAATCGATATTTACCCAAATGGCTTTTTTTTTCAGAAAAAATCGATATTTGCCCAACATCATCCCATGTTATTAAGGAAAGAAAACGTGCGAATGCAGCAGCCTTTCCCCGCTCCGGTTCCGTTTCGCGTGTATGCCCCCTCTCGGCTCTGCGCTGTCAAGCAAAAGCCTTACCCTGCGTGCGGTTCGTTTTCGCGTGTACGCCCCAGATTCTGGATACTTTATTGAAAGCAAAAAGGCGGAATGCTATTATTATTACCATAACAACAAGTAGTTTGATTGCCTTTTTAAGAGTACTTACAGGCATAGGGGGTACTGCGATGAGGAAAAGAGAGAGACGGCGGGAGGAAACAGGGAAAAACAGACAGATTGCGATTATTGTTGTAGTGACATTGTTTACAATTGCTGCAATGGCGGGGTTGGGAGTCAGGACATATCTGGATTCGATGCAGGAGTTTGTGAGCGACGGTTATATTTTGATTCCGGCGGAGGAAAAAGACGTAACTACGGATATAAATGGACAATACTACTTTTCCAGAGGGACGAAGTATCGGGAGAAGTTTGGAGAGGTAGTGACGTTTGAGGATACGACGGGAAATAAAGTCAAGGCGGATACAGGACAGTATGTGCATTACCTCGATGGTTCGATGGCCGCTTTCAGGAAGGGTGTGGTCATGAGTCTCCTTGATGTCGGAAAAGAGCAGGTGACCTATTACGGTGTCTCTGATAAGACTACGATTGTAAAAAATGGACAGGATTATGCGATGTCATACATGGGGGACAAGCTCGAGATGAGCGAGTTCGTGTGGAAAATCGCAGATGACAGATATATGCTGGTGTCGCCGAGGGTGACGCTTCACTTGAATGATGACGCGGAAGTGGAGTTAGAGGACTATGTACAGCTTCAATATGTGGATGGCGGAATCGTGCGCCTCGTGCACCAGCAGGGAACTTACCAGACCATCTCGGATGACGCGTATCTGCTGTCGGACAGTGGCGTGCAGCTTGAACTGTTGTCTAAGAAGTTTGTTGTGGACGGGGTGGAGACTCTGGCGTTAGACGACATGGTGATTGATTCCTCCGCCAACTTAAATGTGGACGAGGATGAGGAGGAGAGTGTAAAGATTCCAAAGTTTAACGTGGTAAACGGAAAAGACGGAACCAGCGGCGCAGACGGGGAATCCGGTGGAGACGGAGAATCCGGCGGCGAGGGAAAAGACGGAAACGGAGGAAAAGCCGGCGAGGGCGGCGAGAGCGGATACGACGGTGAAGAAGGAAACGGCGGTGACTGGGGATACGACGGTAAGGATGGAGGCGACGGAACGAATGCAGAGCATGCGGGCGCGTCCGACGGAATCGCTTCCGTAGAACTTGAGAAGGCACCGTTAGTCAGCTTAGATACAGAGAATTATACGGTCGGGCCGAACAGCGTGTCGATGAATCTCAAAATCGAAGATCCCAACAGTATGTTGGAGAGCGATTTGAATTGGACAATCTATCACAGGGGAACGCACACGATAGCGGCCACCGGTGTAATCAGCAGGGGAATGACGGGTGCTTCTGTTGTGACGAATGCACTGCAGCCGGATACGGAGTATGTGCTTGTAGTGTCCGGAACCTACTCTGTGGATGGCAATACCTACAACACAGATTTTTTCACAAAGGTGTTTGAGACAGACAGTCTCGGTGTCAGATTAGAGAAGGTTCAGGTGACGGACGACTCTATTACAGTCAAGACAATCGTGAGTGAGGACTCCCTTGTCGGGACCTACCAGATGGCACTCTATGATGAGAGTGGAAATAAGATCAGCAGTTACGAGAGCGTCTATACCGACGGTCAGGAATTTGTCTTTAATGTGGATAAGGGATTGACGAGCGGTCAGACGATTGCTTCAAATTCGTACTACACGGTGAGATTGGTCAATCTATACAGCAAAGACAGCACGGCGATTGCGGCGGATGTCTCAATGGACGTCACAACCTTAAAGATTACACCGTACTATCTTGATCTGGGCGGCGCGGAGATTTCCGTGTTTGCACAGCCGGCGTCTGCCTCAGCCAGCGACAGATACCAGACGGTCAGCGTGTCTTTAGATGCCGGAATTCAGGATCCGGACAACGGAATAACCGGATACTGTTACGAGCTGTATGAGGTGTCGACCCTTGGGGCGGACCCGAACGGGGAGCCGATTGAGGTCAAGGAAGTACAGACGATGCAGACGGTCAGTTTCAACGTGGAGCGTGATAAGAGCTATGTGGGAAAAGTGACGATAAAATTTTATGACAATGAAAAGGAGCTTGAACTTACAAGTGCCTTCTCAGATCGGGTTTCCATTGCGAATACGGGATATCCGGTAGTCAGCTTCAGCGGTGTGACACATACCTACGACAGCATCGGCGGTTACGTCATGATAAAAGACGACCAGGGAATGCTCTTAGACAACATATCGAGGGATTATCCGCTGGTTCTGACGCTGGTGTCGGAAGCGGGGGGACCGATTGCGCTGGAGCTGTACCAGACCGTGACGCCGCCTGCAGATGCCGTGGCGGGGGCGAACTACTACTATTTTAAACAGGATGGACTCCGCAGGAATACAAAATATGCACTGTCGATAACGGGGCCGGTCAACGACACCGGAATATTGTGGAATAATCTGACGGCGGCGCAGAAACAAATCTGTTCGCAGTATTATCTGGCGGGCATCAATGTGGATACCGGGGATCCTACTGTAATCAAGGCACAGTTTAAGGATGGCACACCGGAGGGAACCAATCTTTTTGCAGTCAATTTTGGTGTCAGCAGCACGGACGACGGAGGCGATGCCTCCTACGAAGTAGGAAACCTGACCAAGGTGTCCTTCCGGCTGATTAACGTAGCGACCGGCGCGCAGATTGGAACGGACGCCACGTTTGCAGATTTGAACAGTGAGAAACATGTCAGTGATTTTACGAAGGTATATTCGCCTAAGGGAACCACACCGGATCAGCAGAAATACGATAATCAGTTTGTGCTGACGGATGCGAGCTTTGGAGCACAGGGAGACAGCCGGATTGCGGCGGGCGGTACATTTGCAGTTGTAGTTCAATATGGGCAGGATTACACAGAAAATGAGATTGATTATCCGGATTACACCAACCATTTAGATTGGGATGCAAATTCGATGACATTTGAATTTGAGGTGGCGGAGAGACATACACCGCTCGATCCGAACGATGCCATAGAGATTACGGAGATTTTGAATCAGGATGCGGAGGATGCCTACAAGGACAGCACATTGGGGGACGAGACCGCAGTAGGACTTATCATCAGACCGGACTACCGCTGGGAGGATGTTGTCACAGTCACCTATCAGATATATGAGATTACAGACACGACTACACCTGTAATTGGCGAGAATACGACCCTCTTTCCTACGAACTGGACGGAGGCGCCGATAGCGACAAAGACCATTAAAGTATCAAACAACAATAGCGATGGGGTGGAGATGCCGGCATGGAGAGTCTATTTCGCGGATCGCACAGCGAACAGCGCCACTGCCAATCTCGATGATAATGGCAAGGTAATCTTTGAGCGTGGAAAAAAATATATCATCACCTATTCCGCATTGACAGACCGCTCTTTGAACGATGCGACGAACGAACCAAATTATCCGGCGTGTGCATATCCGGGATACAATTCGTCGGAGATTCCTTACTACCGTTCACAGGTATTTCATTTGGAGCGGCAGGAACCGAGCGTATCAAGGTATCTGTGGGATACGGAGACGGATGCGGCAAGCAAGACGACACAGACATGGAAGTATCTGCTCTTTGACCCGGATGGCGCGTTAAAATCGTATGCAGATAGCAGGGGAACCACTGTGGCGGCCAAAGTCGTACAGTATAATGACTTTGACAGTGCGGCGGCAGCCCAGGGAGGAACCGCGTTATCGGATATGGATCTTAGCAGCCTCTACGATGCTGCGGGGAATCCGTTGGGCGATTACAAGGAAGTGAAGGTGACGGGGCTTTCCGACGATAAGTTTTACACTGTATCAATCCCATATCAGGTGTACACCGGGGAGGATGAAGTATTAGAGGAAAATCCGTTCCATGTCAGAAACGTATCCGAAGTCGCGACGAATGTCCTGACGGGAGTGAGCGATAAAACACACAGTTCGAGTGACTATAAAGTGTCCGGCGTTATGTTAAAGGGCGCCGGGATTGGTGCAGGAAGCGACCAGGGGATTCAGGATGATTACGGTTATCGGATCAAACTCACGCTGCAGGGCGACGAGGTATACCGGATTGCGGCATTGCGGGTGTCGGTGACAGCGGAGGGCAAGACGGTTGTCTATGACCCGGTCGAGGTAAAGATTCAGCCGGGTGAAACAGGGTCGGCGAAAAATGCATATGCGTATGCGTACCTCGACTATGTTGCGATTGTCAATGCAGGAATCAACAGCAAGAATGCCACGGTGAAGGTGGAGGCATATTACAATACCAACCGCGCCGGAATGAACAGTTTCATCAGCTCGTCGGCGGGGATAAACGGCGACCAGCTCACGGAAGGCGCCTGGGCGTTAAAGTCGATGCTCTACGGGGAGAATGATATGGGGGCTACCTATCTTTACAGCTATCAGAAAGTGACGGATATAACGGGAACCATGTCGGACTGTGACGCAGTGAACCGCGTGATATCGGACGAGACATCGAAAAAGTACACGCTGGCGGGTTCGGTATTCCTTCCGGCAGCAGACCCGGCCGGAACTGTCAATGGATTTGACGGCAGCAGTCTCTATCTGCGCTATGCGGTCAGCCCGCTGTGTTATGCGGTGCAGGCGGATAAGAGCGACGCCCTGTACGTCGGCAGTGTCGGGGTGGAGATGGACCGGATTGGAATGCATACGGCGGACGGCGCTTACTATGCGTTAGAAGAATTGGATCTTGCAACCTTGCAGTGCGATTACGGAAAAGCGGGAGCAGATTATAAGGAGACAGAGTTTTTGACCGGGGACGGAATGCCGGGGCTGAAATATTCAACTACAAGTTCAATTGGAATGACGAGCGCGGCACTTCATTTTGAGACGAAGGGAAAGGTTCCGTATACGGCAGATAAGGGAATGTATCCATATCTGTTCGATGAAGCGGGAAATCCGGTTGTACTTACAAAATATCAGGATGCAGACGGAAATTACTACTACCTTGCAGCAGGCGGAATGCCTACCACGGAACAGGATACGCTGATAGCCACAGATACATCGAGTGATTATGGAACAGCCATCACGGAGATTGAGGGGGATGCAATCAACGGCACGCTCGATTTTGCGATTCGCGGGCTGGAGGCGAATAAGAAATACTACGTTATGATTAAGGCGAAAGACACCAGCGGGACACTGAAAGAACTCTTCGACTACGATCGGGAGGCAGGAGCGGTACATTATGAATTTAAGACGCAGAACATGATTCAGATGGAAGCGGATGATCCGGTCTGGGTGTACAACGCCTACAAGGATAAGCACGGTGACATCTCATTTGGCATCAAGGGAAGTGAAGGTACGGGAATGCGTATCTTCTATAAAATATACACGGCGGATGGAACGAAGGAAGTGGCGACGGGAAGGAGCGGATACACCTCCCGCGGATACCTGATTGAACCGTTGGGCAATAAGATTAAGTATTACCAGAGTGACAAGTCGTTAAATAACAAGGTCATAGTCGATTTCAATCCGGGTGTGCTCGCCCTAAACACCACTTACAGGGTGGAATTGACGGCATATGCCTCGGATAATAACGGAACGATTGCAAGCGAGACGCCGATTGGGAAACTGACCAGACAGATTACGACCCCGGCGGAACTTGAAACGCCAAGAGCGAACATCAGAGCCGTCCCGGGGGAGGATGTCATTCGTATCACGGTGGTGATGCGGGATGAGAACAAGGTAATTACAGGAAATGCGGGCGAAGGCGGAACCTATACCATTCTTGTTATGGACAAGGAGGGAAATGTGGTTGCAAGCACGGAGAGAAGCGGAAATGCCACATGGGATGCAAGTGGATCCGGCATTGTGGCAGACCGTCCGTACACCATAAGAGTCGAGGCGAAAGTAGATATGGATAACAACGGCACGATAGATGGAAGTGCATATTCCAACATAATCTCCGTATCGACGACAAGTACGGCGTCCGCATCGATTCTCACCTCGTTTGGAGCGGGTGGGGAGGTAATCCTGACACTCGTAGACGCGGTTAACTTTAGTGAGGTGACAAGGGTGGTTTACAGTATCGATACCAGAGACGGAAGTCAGAATCTTGCAAACGGTGCCCAGAACGTGAGCGCCGGAGGCGGACAGATCAGCCTGAACACAGGTTATGTGCCGGAACCGGGTGATTATGCTTACACGATACAGTACTATAATGCGGCAGGCAGATTGTTAGGTTCAAATACAGGATACTTCAGCAGATAGCGGCAGAGAGCAAAAAGAGGGTGAACGCATGAGAAGGACACAGAAAAAAAACACAGCAGATTTTAATATTTTCGGAGCATTGGTTGTTCTGATTGTGATTGGTCTGACCCTGACCGTTGTCATGGTGGTGCGCTCGCGGTCCGGTTCCTACACCGTGGCGGCGGGAAGCACTGTCTATGATGAGGACAACGAGTATGTTCCGATTGAGGAAGATGCAACACTCTATCAGAAAAGCAATGGCAAGTACTATTTGAAGACTGCCGATCAGGAAGTGTACACATTGGGAAGCAGTGCCGTGGTGAAAAGCGGTGACACCGGAAGTCTTCAGGTATATGGTGATCTGTATCAGATTGCGCAGGATGGAACCGTGACGACCTCGAGTGGAAGAAATGAGATTGCAGATTTCGGGAAGCCGGGACTGTACAAACTGGCAGATCGGAAATATCTCATTACGGGTTCAGACATCTCTTCCACAGACGGGGCATATGAGACAAGAGATTACGTCTATATCACGATTTACAAGTCGGGGACGGGGGTTTTAATGAACCATGAGTCTTATGAGAATATGGTTTATCCGATTATGCTTCAGAGCGGGGAACTCTATTTAGATATCTCGAGTGAGTACGCGTATTATGAGGACAATCTGATCAATCTGAAAAACGTGCTCGGAAGCACCAACCTCTACAACGGCGACGCCCTTGTCTACAAGGAGGGGCTGATTGACGATGAAGAGTATGAGGAGGCAAAGGATAATCCGGATACAATTACAATAGTAGCTGGAAATGGCGGCTCCGGAGGCTCCGGCGGAAGCGGAGGCTTCGGTGGAAATGGAGGCTACGGAGGCGACGGTGCATCCGGAGGAGACGGAGGAACCGGAGGCTACGGAGGAACCGGCGGTATCGGAGGAAGCGGAGGAACCGGAGGCCTTGGCGGAGACGGCGGCGAAGGTGGAGACGGAGGAAAAGGAAGCGACGCCTCCATCAGTGCACTAAAGTGGGTGGAGCTCACCGCGGTCACGGCAGGAATCGGAACGATTGATGTCAACTATTTTGTCTCGGATGTGACGGAAGATTATGTGGCAGTTTATCTTCTGGTGGAACACAAGGATTCATCGGGAAACAGTGTTCAGGACAAAATTTATCTCAGCAAGACATCGACGAAATATACCATCATGGACTGCACACCGGCGACGACATACACGGTGACGCTCTGCTATGATGCCTATTATTCGACGGGCGGAGTGATTGACGAGGCGCCGACTTCCGTGAAACAGGATACGGTAAAGGTAAAGACGGGAAGCAACCTCGGAACGATAGAGGTCGCAACGCTGAAAGCGGACAGCATTTCCTTTGATATCAAGTTGGACAGTCAGTATGTAATCTCAGCGGGAAAAATTACATTATATAACGGAACGACAGACGTAAAGCTCGGATCGTACACACTTGATTCCGGCATTATTTCAGAAGCGGCAAAAGATTCGGCGAGAGCGAAAATCACATTTGACAGCACAAAGTTAAGTGACGGCGACAGACTGTATCTCAAGTTTGAGGATGTGATATATAATGGTGCTCCATTTACCATTTTGGAACAGACATCAATCACTTATAACAAGAATTAGGAGGTGGAGAGAATGGAATCAATTTTGGCAGCAACGATGACAGCCATCGGCTGGATTATTGGACTTGCCTTTTTGGGGGTCGGAATCGGGCTTGGCATTATGGGAGCAAAAGTGGCGGAGGCGGTAGGCCGCAACCCGGAGACAAAAGGGGACGTGATTCACTCCGTCATGGTGGTGGCAATTGTGTTGACACTGTTGTTACTGTTACTGTTTGCCTTTGTGCTGGTATTACTGTTTTTTAATCCGCTGACAGCATAAGAGACAGGGGGAAGGCGCATGGAACTGTTTATTGCAGTTGTAGTTGTATTGGTGGTGTTGATTTATTTTATGGTCGTCATCCTCGGAGGGGTCGTCTCACAGGCGAGCCGTCAGGTGGATTACTACTTTCAGAAGAACCTGAGTGGATACGATGAGCAATTCAAAGAAAAACTCAATACCATGAATGAGATGTACGAGGAAGAGGAGAATTTAAAGAGAGAGCTAAAGGGCATGAAGAGCGAGTTGGTCTCCTACAAGACATCACCGTTCTATGCACCGAGACCGTTGGCAAGAGATGTCTATATCCCGACGGCGCGCTATGTGGACAGCGATTTTTTCAACGACTATAAGATCGCGAAGGACAAACTTTTAGGAATCAACAAGCAGAAGGTGATTAACGACATTCTGATTAAGGTTCCGTTTCAGGGGGACAGACAGAAGTACGAGACGGTATGCAGCATTCAGGATAAACTCAATTTTGAGGCGGTGTATGATTTGTGCAGCAGTCCCCGGGAAGAGCAGCTCCAAGTATTGAAAGAATGTCTGAGTGCAGATGAAAAATTGTTTTTGACCGAATTCTTAGAGAAGACCGGAGGGGAAGAGGAGTTTGAGATATTATCTTTTCTTGAATTCTTAAGGATTGTGAAACGCAGGAACGATCCGCATCTCTTCGTCAGTGTGGGAGAAAATGAGGAGGACTACACGGATGAGCAGCGCAATATCGTCTGTTCAATTGACACGAACATCTGTGAAGGACTAAAGATTATTTACCAGAACAAAATCTATGATTACAGTATTTACAAAACAAGAAGAAGAGTGGGTAACTGAGTATGAGTACATTTGTAGAAGGAATTGTAAACGCAAAGCTTCGTAACATGAAAGAGATGAAGAATGTATACGAGGTTGGCCGCGTCATAAGGGTAAAGGACTATATTTTAGAGGTAACAGGATTAGAGTCGGTGGGATTCTATGAGAGGGTCATCATTTCCAATTATTCCGTAGGATATGTGACGGCAATTCGAAAAAATTCCGTTATGGTTGCAGTGCTGCAGAGGGCAAGCGCCATCTATGTCGGGGATGAAGTCGTCACGACCGGATATGATTTCTGCGCCATGTACAGCCGGGCAGCCATCGGACACATCATCGATATTTTTGGAAATGACAGGCTGCTCGACGAAAAATTCGATCAGTTAAAACCGATTCCAATCGAGACGGAGCCGATTCCAATCATGGAGAGAGGAACGGTGAACCGGCCGCTCTACACCGGAATCGCGGGAATTGATCTGATTTATCCGATTGGTTTTGGACAGCGTCAGCTCATCATCGGAGATAAGAAGTCGGGGAAGACGCAGATTGCGCTTGATACCATCATCAACCAGAAGGATAAGAATGTAATCTGCATCTATGTGGCGGTCAATAAGACAAAGAAAAATATAAAGGAACTCTATGAAAACCTGATGAAAAAGGGAGCGATGGAGTACACGCTGATTGTGGCATCCTTCAGCGAGGATGAACCTCCTGTCGCCTACTTTACACCGTATATGGCGATGTCGGTGGCGGAGCTGTACATGAGGGAGGGTCAGGATGTGCTAGTCGTCATCGACGATTTAAAGAGCCATGCAAACATCCACCGTGAAATCAGTCTTCTCACCGGAAAGATACCGGGAAGAGACGCATATCCGCCGGATATTTTTTACACGCACTCCAGACTCTTAGAGAAGGGATGCCAGCACAAGGACGGTGGTTCCATCACGGTACTTCCGATTGTGGAGACGAAGGGCGGAGACATCACGGACTTTATTTCGACGAACATCATCTCCATCACAGACGGTCAGCTGGTGCTTTCCCGAAAGAATTTTGAGCGCGGGCAGAAACCGGCAATCGATTACACCTTAAGTGTATCGCGTCTCGGCGGGGCGGTGCAGGATAAGGATATGAAGAAACTCGGCGCTGTTGTGCGGCAGAGATTTTTGACCTACCTCGAGACAAAAGAGGTCTATGAGCTTGCCAACACAGATGAGATGAGTCATGAGATGCAGGAGCGTCTGAAAGAGGGACAGAGGATACAGGACAGACTGCTCCAGTATAAATTCTCACCGAGAAATAAGAATGAGATTATCCATATGTTTGAGGAGGCATTGGAGAAGGAGAACTGACATGAACATAAAGAATGTTGTGAAAGTAATGAATTTTCACTCTCTGCTTCGGGTGGAACGCTCCAGAAAGGCGGCAAAAAAATATGCTTATCTGGGAGACACGGTCGCGGATATGATTGATAATATCGTCAACAACCGCAACATCGTATTGGATTTTGCGGTGTTTCGGGTAAACAAAAAAGCGCCGGTGCTAAACATCTACATGGGAGGAGATTTAGGGTTTTGCGCCAACCTGAATTCCAATGTCACCAGACAGCTCTATCAGGATGAGGATGCCTATAAGATTATCATCGGAAGAAAGATAAGGGCTCCGAGGGAGGATGAGAGGGTGCTGTTTGAGATGAGCAGGGAGGAATTTATCGAGGATAACTCTAAGGTGATGGAAGTGCTTGACGATGCGTTCCGGAATAAAAAGTACTCCGAGATTAATCTTGTGTACAATCACTACTACAGCGCCAGCGAGGTGGAGTTTAAGAGGAGGACACTCTATCCGCTGCCGAAGCATCTGCGGAGTGACAGAACCTACAACGAAGATTTTTCCTACGAGGGCGAGATTGAACCGCTGCTTGAGAATCTGATGATTTTATATATGCAGTATGAGCTGATTGTAGCGCAGGAGGTCAGCAGCGCCGCATTGAACATAACGAGACAGAATACCACGACGGAGTCCCTGAAGAAAATTGATGAGCGGGAAGAGGAGAGGTCGATGGTAGAACGCAGAATAGAACGTGAGAAGGAATTCGGTAAGGTCCTTGATAATTACACCAAGCTGAATCAGTACTAGGAGGTGCCTATGAATACCTGTATCGGAAAAATTGTATCGATATCGGAATTAAATGTTCAGATTTTATTGAATGGGGAAAAAGTAAAATACCACGATGTGTTGCGCGCAGAGATAAACGGCAGGGAGATCTTCTTCGAGGTGACGGAGGAAGACAATAACATGATATCTGCCGTACCATTTCAAAATGTAGTTGGATTAAAGAAGGGGATTGAGGTATATAAGACCGGCAGACCCCTCGAGATACAGTACAGTGATGAAATTTTAGGAAAAGTGTTCGACTCCTACGGCAATCTGATTGATGGCAACACGATCAATCAGGTGGTAAAAAAGGATGTCTACAGCAGAAATCTCGCCATGGAGGAGATTAATGTCAACGGAGGAATTCTCTGGACGGGAATCAAGGTGCTCGACTTTTTTGCACCGATGCGAAAAGGTTATAAGATGGGACTCTTAGGAGGAGCGGGAGTAGGAAAGACGGTGCTGATTAAAGAGCTGATTAACAATGTGTACAAAGGATTCAACTCCAACTCGGTGTTCGTCGGAGTCGGAGAGCGCTCGAGGGAGGGGCGCGAACTGTACGACGAGATGAAGGAGGCGAATCTTTTAGACAAGATGTCCATCGTATTCGGCCAGATGGGTGAGAACTCGGCGGCGAGGTCGAAAGCGGTATTCGGAGGGCTGACATTAGCGGAATATTTAAGGGATGAGAAGAATCAGGACGTGTTGTTGTTCATCGACAATATTTACCGTTATGTGCAGGCGATGTCCGAGTTGAACGCGGAATTGTCCCGTGTGCCGATTGAGAATGGTTATCCTGCCAACATTGCGACGGAGGTGGCAAAGGTGGAGGAGCGGATCAATTCCACCGGAAGAGGCTCCATCACCTCCTTTCAGGCGATTTATATTCCGGCGGATGACATCACCGACGAGGCGGTACAGGTTATCACATCCCATCTGGACGGGCAGATTGTACTCGACCGAAAAGTGGCGGAGAAAGGACTGTATCCGGCGGTGGATGTGTTTTTGACATCGAGTAAGATGATTGATATTGAGCAGATTGGGGAGCGCCACTACAGGCTGGTGGAGGAAGTGCTTCGCTACTATTCGAGGTACCGGGAGCTCGAGGAGATTATTGCCGTATTAGGGATTGAGGAATTGTCCATCGCAGACACGAAGATTTTCTACCGAACCAGAAAACTGCGCAACTATTTTACACAGCCGATGTTCGTGGCGGAAAATTTTACGGGAATCCCGGGGCAGTTCGTAGAGATTGACGATGTTCTGACCGATGTGGAAGACATCCTGAATGGAAAATATGACGATGTTGATGAAGGCAAATTTTTATATATAGGTAGCTATCATGAAACAGAGAATGAAAGAAGAACAGAAAATTAAAGTGAAAATTGTAAGCCTCGACAGTGGATTGACAGAGTATGAGGATGTGGAGATGGTTTGGGTGAAGAGTTCGCACCACAACATCCTTATCATGAAAAATTACATGCCGATTCTTGGGGAGTTAGACGGGCTCATCGAGGTTGTGTTTGAGGACTATACCATCCGTTTTGACGGCCTGAAAGGGTATTACATGCACAAGAAGAACGAGTTTTGCCTGTTGGTGCAGGAGGGAGAGACGGTTCCTGAGAGAGTGCAGGAGGATGAGGAATATGCTCAATAGTATCGTGTCAAATATCATGCAGCTTCGGGGATTTATTCTGGTGGCGGCCATGGGAAGCCTGGTCGTGGGGGCGTATCTTTTGCTCCGCTGCCACAGTTTTTCCTGGAGCGGCAGAAACCGTAAGATCGTGGGCTTTTTTTACCAGATGGGATACCGGGATCTCACAGGGCTTGCGGCATCGCTGCTCAAGGTATTTTTGATGGTATCGATTCTGGTGGCAGGCGGCAGGGTGGAGCTGATTCATATCGGGGTATTCCTGATGTTAGAGCTGTGTTTTCTGGCGAGAAGAAGAAGCGTCAAAAATGTTGTCACGGATGTGGCGGTGGGCGCAATCTCGGCGGGGGTATTGCTGGTGGTGAGTATGCTGTACCACTATCTGCACGAGATTTATTTTGACAGACGGATTGCCTGTGTGGTCATTTTGCTGAGCGTGCTGCTGTGTATTTACGCTCTGTATGATGTTTTTCATTATTGCTGCTATATCATGGACACGAGAAAGAAATCGGGGGATACCTATGAAGAGAGAGAGAACACAGACAAACAGGCGGAGTAGAAAGAGGGAACAGAGGGTTATCTTTTGGCTGGTGGGAATAGTTCTGATTGCGGTTCTTGCCATTATGACAGTCTGGTTTTGGAATTCAAGCACACGTTTTTCACCGGAGGCAGCGACCTATCGTTACTGCATGGGCAATAAAATTGAGTATGACGAGGAACTGGCGTTAGTCTATACGGATGCCTCCACGACCATCGAGGAGGAGAGCAAGGTGACATCCGATGGAACGCCGCTTCTATATGAGGGCGAGTGCAAGATGGTGATTCCGGTCAGCATGGGATACATGAGACCGTTTGAAAAAGAGGAGAGCGTTCTGCGTGTCAATTATTTCTCGGTTTTGAGCAGAGAGAAAAATTACGTCAATATATTTCATGACGGAGTCAATACCGAGGCTTCCGGAGGATTTTTATACGATGCTGACGGCACTTACATTTTTTTAGAGGAGATGGAGATACAGGTGGGAGAATCCACTTACCGGGTTCAGCCGCTTGCTTACGCGAAGGAAATTTACCGGGACAGCGTGGAGATTTACGATGTCTCCACGGGGGAGTATCAGTATATTGCAATACCTGATACAGATGCAGTCGCTGTATCTGACGCGGGATACAGCGTCAATCTTGGAACCGGAGTCATGACGACAGGCGATGCGAACCGGATTTTATTCGGGGACATAGAAGCAATGGGAGTGTTGAAATGATGAGACGAAAAACAAAGAGAGAAAAAAAGGGGAGAGAGAAAAAAAAACGCATAAGGCTGGAGAACCGCTTTGTAATTCTGACATTGGTGGGTGCAGTCTTTGTGGGGGCGCTCATCCTGCTTCAGACGCGGTTTGCGGAGTATATGAGGCTGGACAATGCCGGATTTGCGGTGGCGGAGGGCGCGGTGAGCACCGGGCTTGGCAAAGCCCCGGAGGATGAAAGCATCGAAAAAGAAGTTGCGATGTGTTCTTTTGATGCCCTTGATATGCTTTTCTCTCAGGGAGAACGTCTTTTCCTCGGCAGCGGAAAGAAGATTCAGATTGATTCGAATTATCCGGTCTATTTGAAGAACGGCGCCGTTGTTCAGGTCGTAAATGATGCGGCTGTTTTGCTCGATGACAAATTTGAGGAAGTGAGCACCTACCGCGGTCTGATGGTTGAGGATGGGACTGCCTACAATGCAGACGGCGGGCAGGCGGATGCTGCAACCTATTATTTCTTCCGTTTTGCAAACGGATGTTTTATGAATTTTAAGGAGATTTCCTACACACAAAAAGGTACAGAGAAAAATATTGCGGTCAATAGTCTGGTTCATTTTGAAACAGACTATTTTGCATACTATGAGATAGAAGAAAACACTCTGCTCTATAAGTATTATAACAATGTGCCGGAAAATCTCATCATGCAGATGGACGGAAAAGAATATACCTACGAGGAACTGCTGAAGGCACTCGGCATGAGTAAGAATGAGAGAAAACAGACTTCGAAGCAGCCCGGAGATACGGAAACTGCGGAGGAAGTCACGGATGATATCTATCTGGAGCAGGCAGATGTCGTGGTCGAGGAGAATGTGAGCGACGGCACAAGTACGGCGGCTGAGACGCCGAAGAGACGGCCGACGGAGGACCCGGGCGGAGGTGAACCGGGAAATGGAGACCCCGGTGTGCGCCCGGATTCGATGCGCCCGGATAAGGTTCCGGATGACGACGGCGGCGGGGAGACAAAGGTGCCGGAGGTGGGTTATGTGAAGCCGACCGTCTCCGTGGGAGATTTTACCGCCTTCGTCTATCGATTGAAGGCAGATGTCAAGGTGGACGACCCTGCAAAGCGAATTGATGAGACCAAACAGATTCAGTTTGAAGTCTATGAGGTGGATAACAAGGGCAGGGAGACGCTTGTGCTGCGCAGCTACCGGAAGTCGAGCGGAACAGTGGAATTGGGCGGTGGAAGTATCAAGCCTTCGAGTACATACCATGTGAAATACTTTTTTACCTATTGGAATGAATACAATGAGTCTGTCTTCGAGGACTTAGGGGAGCAGACGGTGACGACGAAATCCGTTGATACCTTGGGAAGCATCACACTTGCGCACAGACCTGGCACGAGTTACAACAACAGAATCGAGATTGAGGGATTCAGTTATGTGGACGGAAGCGACACGGAGGCGGTCTATGGAGTGGACCGTGCGGCGGGGATTCGGATTGTGGTAACGCCGCAGTCGGGAGTCGGCGCGGGAACGACACTGAACCTGAATTCATCCGAGATATCAAAATTCAAGCGCCAGAGCGCGGTGACGCTGACGACAATGCCTGTGCTCTCGGCAAAAACGACCTACCACTATAAAATTACGGCAAAAGACTACTTTGGAAATACACTTACACTTGTAAATGATGAGGGAAGTGCGACCACGAGCAACCATACGCCGGAGGCAAAATTCAATATCAGGAAAAACGAGATTAACGATTTGCAGCTTTTGCTCACGGTCAATGATGAGGACGGTGCGGCAGTTGTGCGGGAGGGAAGTGCAAACGAGTGCGATATCTATTATGTTGTGACGACAGACCGCAGAGATTTGTCCTCTGCAGCCGATTTGTCGAAGGCGGTATATTCTTATAAACTGAATTCGTCCGAGTACAGTTGGTCTGCCGATCAGGGGCTCTCCATCCGGAGTCTTGCGCTTCCGCAGGTGACGGGATTAGAACTTGAGACGAAGTATTTTGCGACAATTTACTGTGATTATGACCTCGGAAACGGAAAGGGACCGCAGCGCTTTCAAAATATTGGGCAGATGAGTTTTACTAGTGCGGGGCTCAACAGTTTAGGAAGAGTCTATCTGACCTGTACCGTCTCGGATGTGACGAGCAATTCCGCAATGATCAGCTATAAACTGAACACGAAGTCCACAAACAGTGAGTTGACAAAGCTGATTACAAGGCTTTCTGCGGAGGTAAAGACAGGAGCGGGGGATGATGAGCGCGTCGATGCGGTGATTGGATTTGACAAGAACGCCGTTGTAGACGAGAACGGGACACAGCGGAAAGTGTACGAGCAGTTCCGGGAGGGAATTGCAGTGGGATATCGGGCACAGGGACTCACCAGTATGACGGAGTATTTCTTAGACCAGCATATCTATGCAGAATACAACGGAAAAGAGTATGAGCTGATTCCGAATATTTCCGATGTGACGTTTATGACGCTCCGCAAGCCTGCGGAGGTAAAGGTAGATGATCTGCTGTTTGCCGCAGGTACGCTGATTTTTGACGTGCGGGTGGACGATCCGGATGACGCCATCACCGGAATATCGGGTGATAAAGTGGTGGTCAATCTCTATACCTCGGACGGCGTCTTTGTGAAGGCGACAAGGATTAAGAAGAATCAGGATTTGACGGTGACGTTTAAAAATCTCGATGTCAATAAGAAATATCAGCTTCGGTTTATTGCGGTAGAATATAACGAGGGCTATACAAACAGCACGTTTGAATCGAACAAGGTATTAAAGACAATCGACGTGACGGATGCCATGCGTTTAAGCGGAACCATCAAGCTGCAGGAAATTGTCGAGGTGCGCGGGGACAATGCACATTATACGGCATGCGTCAAGTCCACGCTGAAGGATCCGGATCACTGGATGACCGGGGCGGATGCATTGCCGTACTATATCCGCATTGAAAAAGATGGTGCACTTGTGACGAACAATGTCTACCGGATTGATGCGGAATCTTCCGATGGCGTCTATATTCATAACTATAATTATCAGGTGGATAAGGGCGAGCACAGCTATAAACTGACACTCTATGTCATCGTGGGAACGCGTGAGATGGAGCTCGATACGCTCGAGTTCACGACGGAGACAACGGTGCAGGGATTTGGAACCGCGTATGAGATGATAGACAAGATTAAGAAGGATCCGGATGGAAAATTTGTCGCGACAGCGGACATTGTGCTATCGGGAAATAATGAGAATTACAGGGATCTCTTAGAGGACGGGACACCGGACACGAGCAGCCCGTCTCTGGCGGGAAGCAGTATCACATCCGTTTTCGGCGGAGAGGTCGATTTCCAGGGTTTTACATTGGAACACCACTATAATAGCAGTGGACAGCGCATCATCACCAATATGGGGTCTGGAAGTAAATGGAGCAATATGCGCTATCAGATCTACCAGGAGAACACGACCAGAATTTATGATGACGGTTGCCTGTGTTACCGCAATTTCGGAACCATAAGCGATATTTTAGTGGAGTTTAAGGGCGGCTATTTCCTGCCGAACCAGTATATGGGGCTGATTACCAGAGTCAATGCCGCAACCGGAGTCATTGAGAACTTTGTGATAAAAAATGATCCGCAGGAAGGGTATAATGGCGTGACGGCTTATAATTATGTCGGACTTGTGACGGCGGACAACTATGGATTGATTCAGAGCGGTTATGTTTACGGCAGCAGTGGAAATGAGAATATTGAGTGTACGGCTTACAATACGGGGGCACTTGATCGAAGGGTTGCCGGAATCGCCGGAACGAACAACACCGTAGGGCGGATTCAGAACATTTACAGTCTAATCAATGTAAATGCGCAGAGCGCGGATCAAAAGACCGGAACAAAGGCAAATGATACCCGCTTTGGTTCAATCTGCGGTTATTCGAGCGGTAATACGAGACAGATGTACAGTATCGGAGAAAGTTTTCCGAAGGTTACAAGCTGTAGTCCGGTCGTCTACAACGTCGGCGGAAAGAGATACGGCAAACTGTACTACTGGAACAGCAACAATACGACCTACACTGCGGCACAGAGTAAGAAGCTGACCATCGAGAATCTGTATGACACCGGATGGCAGAGGTCGGTTCTGGGAGACAACTTCGATGTAACTACGGCAGAAGTTGGATATTATCCGCATGTATTGCTCAGCGAGGACTTGCCGGAGCAGGAGTACATCGCACTCCCTGATCGCGTTACGATGGGGGATATCGAGATATCGCAGGCAGAGGTGCTAAAGTACTACACGTTAGAGAACGGGCTTGATGCAGCGGATGTGAAGATTGTCTTCAGCAATCGTCAGGGACTCGATATCACAGGTCTTGAGATACAGGATTTGTCTGTCAAACTTGACAGCGCAAACGCGGAGACCGAGGATGGATACACCACGATATACGGAACAATTTCGGATCCGCAGAGCTTTCAGTCGGAGTACCTGATCACAAGGATTTTTTATGTTAAAAGCGGGACGGCAAAAGAATATACCTTGTCGACACCGTTCACATTGGCGGCAGATTTCTACCGGAGGGTAGCGAATGCCGATGAGTGGTATGAGTATGTCGTATTGAAAAATAAGGCAAATAAGACAGAGAATATCAGGCTCACTGCGGATATCGATTTTGACGGAATCAGTGCGGACAGAATCATAGTTCCAAATTCGTTCCCGGCGAAACTCGATGGAAACGGCAAGACAATCTCCAACATCAATCTGCAGAAGGGTTACACAGCAAACAACAACATCAGCAGAGATTTGTTTAATGCAGGAACCTCTCTCGCGAGCGGGGGCGAGGTATCGAACCTCTATGTGAAGAATTATAAAGCGGGAGGAACCTTCACAAAGAACGGGGTTCAATACGTTGCCTGCTACGGAGGATTGTTCCGCTGCGTTGAGGGCGTGGTGGAGAATGTTCATCTGCAGAATGTGGAGATCAATTCCTATATCAGAATGGGTGCTATCGCAGCGACCCTGCAAAACGGCGGGGAGATTACCGATTGTACGGTAACCGGTTCCGTAAAACTGACATATTTAGAGCCGGACAATGTCAACAGCGACATTTCGATGGGTGGAATTGTCGGGCATCTGACAGACAGCCGCATCAGCCACTGTCTGGCGACAGACCTTGATATGAATGCGGACCAGATGCGTGGAAGCAACGGAGTCGGAGGAGTTGTCGGCTATTCGAGCAACAGTGTCATCGATACGGCTTACGCGGAGGGAGACCTTGTGACGAGAGCGAGCAAGGTCGGCGGTGTCGCCGGAAAATATTATTGCACGAATGCATCTGTCGCCTGTGTCAAGAATATTTACTCTAAGATGAATCTTATCTGCAACACGGATATTGTCGGCGGACTGCTCGGCGAGGCAAATATAACTACAAACGTAATCAACAATACCAATAATATGTCGGGGCTTGCCGTTGGAAACGTCTATGTCTCCAACCCTGATTCCGTCAATATTTCACATACGGTAGGGCAGTATGTCGGAAAGGGACTCTCCTTCTATGGGACAGAGATGCAGCTGGTCAACGGAATGGCGGATGTGCAGGAGGACGCACTCGTCATGCGGGGACTGTTGACTTACGATCAATTGACGAAGGACGCATTCAACAGTTACCGCAAGGTGGTCGGTTTTGAAAATGTGTACAGCATGAGCGGAACCGAAAAGGGATACCTGCCGAAGATGTGTTATGAGAATTCCTCGAAGATTCTGCCGAACCAGAAAAATATCAAGCTCGATGAGATAGACGAGTATGAGATTGATGTCCGCCATGTCTTTATCAATTCCGAGGCGACGAGGCGGAGCATTACAGTGGAACTTTATAATCCAAACGGTTATACAATCACCGGTATGGGGATTGAGCAACTGAAATATCACTATCTGAAACAGGAGGACGGTCAGTCAGGACTCGTCCCGACGGACAATATCTTAGAGGCTCAGGATAGTGAAAAGGGAATCACCAGAATCTACATGCAGTATGAGGAGGAGAAGAACCAGGAGCATTTCCTCGACAGCTATGTGCTGCGGAATATCAGCTTTGATACCGGAGGGGGAAAGGCGGTGAAGATGGATGTCTACGCGCGAATCGATGCCACTTTATACCGTGACATTAACAGTGTCGGAGACTGGAACCGCATTGGCGACTATGCACCGTATGAGAATTACCGTCTGTTAAATGACCTTGATTTTGCAAACTATTCCGACTTCGGCAAGAATTATCTGGTCGGAAGACTCTGTGGAAGCGGCAATAAAGTGATTAGCAATGTGAATGTCACAGGGAGCAATACGAACCTGATTGCCCGCCTCAACAGCAGGATAGAGAATATCACCATCGAGAAATCGAGTGTGAGCACAACGACAAACGACTGTATCGGTTTTGTGGGAATCAGCAGCGCAAGGGTGAAAAACTGTACTTTCCGGGAGATTACAATCACACCAGGGACGGCGAACAAGAGCTATGTGGGGATGATTGGATACCAGAACGGAGGCGCGATAGAGGGAGTCACCTGTGAAAATATCACCATAAACGGCCAATCAAAGACAGGAATCGACCGCGTCGGAGCCATCTGCGGACAGGTGATGGATACCACGGAGATGAAAGACATCACAGCGAACCAGATTACGGTCAGCGGAAGAAATTATATCGGCGGACTGTTCGGCTTTGTCGCAAAAGCGGATATCGACAATGTTGTGCTGAATGATATCAAGGTGGATGCCAATTCCTACGCAGGAGGTTTTGCGGCGTACGTCGGCGAGACGGATAACTGCAACAGTGCAAAGATGACGAATCTGACACTGACCGGCACGCCGGTTATCGTGGATGATAAGATAACAGGTTCGTCTACTGTCATATCGGCGGTCAGCTATTGCGGCGGACTGTTTGGCTACACGCGTGAGACGACAGGTACCAATGCGGCAGATGCCGTGGACGGCGCGACCGTGACGGGATGTCAGGTGGTTGGAAGCGGTACGGACGCGACGAAAGAAATCTATGTGGGAGGAGCTTACGGATACAACCGGTACGGGGGATATCACATCACGGTGAAAGATTCCCTTGTTCAGGCGAAGGAAGGAATGGCAATCGGCGGTATCGTGGGAAGAAATGATGCCAGCGGAAACCGGTATCTTCTCGCGGAGAATGTGCTTGTCGAGACGGAGAATGCCCAGCAGGTCGGCGGAATTATCGGTCAGGCATACAACGGAGAGATTGCATTTGCACTCTGCAAGAACAGCACGATAAGTGCCAAAGGGGACGATCACACCAAAGGAATGGTCGGCGGTGTTGCCGGCAGGGTGGTGTACGCATCCATCCGGTACAGCGGAACAATCAATACCATGGTGGACGCGGAGACGCAGTCGTACGTCGGAGGTGCTCTGGGGTGGTTCTCCTACGGTCCGACGAACGGTCCGCACGCGATGTCGCTGTATGTATTAGGAGATACGGATATCGGAAAAGCCGACACCAATGAGGCGGCTGTCTCCGAGCCGGATTACTATGTAAAAGGCTATGATTTTGTCGGTGGAATTGTCGGGCGGCAGTACGGCGGATATGTCTACGATGATTATGCCAACATCCATGTCAGCGCTGCAAACGGGTATGCAGGCGGAATCGCCGGCTCCTATAACAACGCCTACACGGCGCAGGGAAGCAACAAGAGCTACAGTGTCTCGAAACTTTACAAGAACTACTTTGTCGGAACGGTGGAAGGCGTCAAGGCGGGAGGAATCGTCGGAAGAAATGAACTCTATTCACAGTCGCAGAGCACAACCGGAAACCGTGTGAAGGACGGAGCAGACAAAAACAGTAATCTCAATGAGAAGGATGCAACCTACGGCAATCTGTCCATGGCGGCATCCGTTACGGGAAGCGCCGGCGCCGGGGCATTCTCGGCAGAAACACCTGAATTTGTTGGAAGGGATAACCGCATCTGGGACGGAATGAAGGTGAATGGAACCACAGCAGATATGCTCTCCGGCAGCAACAACGGATATGCATACCGCTACTGGAGCGCGACCACGGCAAACATGAAGCCGGATACCTCCTCCCCGCAGCGGACGGAGGAACTGGTATTGTTTAAAGCGGGTGACTTGAAGGCGGATCAGACAAAACTCGATGCCAACGGCTATCTGAACAAACCGCTGGCAGATCAGAGGGCAATACTGTTCTACCGTCAGGTGCAGAATGGATTTACCGGAAGCTACAATGCGAACATGACGGAACTTGCCCGCGGAGATTACTGGCGTATATCGCTCAAGAATATGCGGGATAAGTTCGAGGATTCCGGCAGGGATCAGGAGGATTATCTGCCGCAGATGCGAAGCGGCACCAATACAAAGTACAGTGCGGATTATTGTATCAGGCAGCAGTCGCAGATTATGACCGGAACGGCGGAGCCGGGAAGACTTCCGATTCCGACCTACGACACAGCGCGTGCAGCATCCACGATGTACGCGCTGACAGGAGAGACATCGATGTATGGAATCATCTATGCATCGGACGTCGATAAGGTCAATGTTGAGTTCTCCAAAGATTTGCAGGAGTGTGGATATTTTATCCTAAAGAGTGGAAAAGATGTCATCACAAAGCAGAAGATTGTGGACAGAGTGATGTCATTCACATTTGACTACAATGATAAATTGACTCTGACGTGGGGATTATTTGAGAATCCGTCTTTAGAGGGGGAGGAGCTCTGGGAGGAGGACAATCTCTGGGAGATGGAGACGCGAACCGCAGACCGCAATCACTTAGCGCGCAATATCATGGTGGATGGAAACGATTATTACTATATCAGTGAGGACGGAGTCGTCTCGTCGGGCGGAACCCACAGTGGAGACTTCCTCATGCTGATGAATGGAAAAGCGCTTGATGAGGACGGAGTCATCTGGAATGTTGCCGATTGGTCGAAAGCGGGAAATGTGAGCGGTACGGCAGTGCAGAAGGAAACGCAGGCACTCTTTACATTTAAGTATGGAAGTTATGCGATCAGCACTTATGCAAGGTGCAGCTGTATTGCATCTGCCGGAGGAGAGATTTACCGCGAGGCACAGATATTCGTGACGGATGGAAGAATGTACACCGTTGCCGGGGAGCTTGAGAACCAGAAGGACGGTATCCTGCTCTACACTTTAAACGGAACAGGGTATGAGACGATTCTCGGCGATGACGGCATCGTAGTTGACATGATGCAGCAGGATGCAAATCTCCCAAAAGAGGTGCAGAATAAAGCGATTGTCCAGATGACAAACACGATAAATGCAAAGGTACCGTATGTCATTTTAGAGTACAGCAACGGCGGAATGGTTGGTTACAATTATGCGACGGGAGAGATTCTCTTTGACAACCGCATTGCGTCACAGGTATCGCTTGCGGATTATGCAAAACAATTTTTCGAAGGTGTGAAAGAGTCGGTATATCACGGAATCAGCACGACTTATTCTGCAAATGCCGAGCTGAGTGAGCGAATCCACTCTTCTGCGGAATTAGAGCAGATTGTCGGCAACAATTCCGGGGAACAGATTGACGACCACAGCAGAGGGGAGAATACTGCGGAGGCAGGAGGTGCGACCGCGGCTGCCGACCCGGAACACAGTGCGATGGCGGATTCGGATAAGATTGGTTCCGGAGATGCATCCGGCACATCGGCTGAGGGAACTGCGGTGGACGGAGCAGGAGGCAGTGATGGCGTCGGAGGAAGTGCAGGAGCTTCCGAAGCAGGCGACGCGGACGTCGAGTCTGATGGCTCGTCTGGTGCAGATGCTGCCGAAGCGGGAGCTTCGTCAGGCACAGACGCAGCCGGAGCGGGAGCTTCGTCGGGTACGTCAACAGACGGAGACGCGTCTGCCGACCCGGATAAGATTGGCACATCGTCAGATGACCCGGATAAGACTGGCACATCGTCAGACGATCCTGACAGGATTGGTTCGGACGGAGCGGACGTTGCGTCTGATGGTTCGTCCGGAGCAGGAACTTCCGGAACAGGCGACGGAACGGATATCACAGGAGACTTTATGACCGTCTACAATCCGCAGACCGGTCGGTATGAGATTGTGAGTGTGGACAAATACCTGACGGATGTAAGCTATGTGTCCGAGAATGAGAGGCTTGGCGTCAGCGACCTTCCGAAGTCCAGCGGTTATGCGGTGGCGAAGGTGGATAAGACGCAGGAGGGAGGAATGCTCATCTACATCGTCGCTGCATCTGCAATCATACTGTTGACCTTAGGTGTCGCAGTCTACATGGGAAGAAAACATAAGAAGTAGCCTTTGAGTACGGATGACGTGTCCGCATCGGACGGAATTTGGGTAATTATTGTTTTTTTGTCCGATATTTATACTTTTTTCCAGAAAAAACGAAGCAAATCAGCATAAAAATAAAGCCATTTGGGTAAATCAGAAGATTTTTCGCGATTTTACCAAGAAAAAAGAAAATTCTTGGGTAAATAGCAGGAAAAAATCGATATTTACCCAAATGGCTTTTTAAAATTAGAAAGGCCTGCCGGAGAGTTGACGCGGCCTAGTGTACTGTATCACTCACATTTCGCCAAATAGCTTGCCTGAATTTTCATCTA
>CAZBUW010000029.1:0-34005 GCA_964495195.1 uncultured Roseburia sp. | reverse complement strand
ATAGTAGAGGATTTATAATAGAGCAGATAGTAATATCTGCTCTATTTTTGTCAGAAAGTGTTATAATAGTGGCTAGGGATAAGTTGAGTAGTAGAATTAGAGTAAGCACTTACAAACAGGAGGTAGAATGAAGACACGCAGACAAAGAATCAAAAAGATAATATGCATGGCATTGGCAGCAGCAACGCTGGTGAATACGGATGGTATGATAGGGGCTGCATCATTAAAGGGGGATGATACGGAAAGCGTAGAAAGTATCGTTGAATCGGACGAAATAACAGAAGCAGATACTACGGAAATAGAAGTTACAGAGCCCGAGGAACCGGATGAGGAGTCCACAGAAGAGAGTACTCAGATGGAGGAGTCTGCAGAAGAGAGCACTGAGATGGAGGAGTCCACAGAGATAGGAGAAGAGGTTTTTACAGAGGGGGGAAGTGAAGAATCGACCGAAGCTGCGACAGAAGATGAAGCAGAAGTTTTGACAGAGTCAACATCGCTTGGAACAGTTCAGTGGCAGAGCGTAGAGTTGACGGATACGACAACGGTAACGCTCTCCTGGCTGGAAGTAGAAGGGGCTGAGGGCTATGAGATATATCGTAAGAGTGAAGGGGGTAGTTACACACTATGGAATACCATAGAAGATGGAACTACAACAAGTATTGTAGATGAAGGAACTTTTATTGCAGGAATGGTATATTCATATCAGATTCGAGCGTATTCCGGCAATCTGGATGAGGACGGCGAAAGTGTGACTGTTTATGGAGCATATTCGGAAGAGAAGACAATCTGTCGTCTTACGGCGGCACCGGTATTGACCGTGGCGAAGGTCACCTACAAATCGGTGAAGGTTTCCTGGGAAAAGATAGAAGATGCAGAGGGATATGTTATCTATCGAAAAGCATCAGGCGATAGTTCCTATAAAAAATTGACAACAATTGAGAGTGGAACGACAACCGCATATACAGATGAAAATGTAACGCTGGGTGTGACCTATTATTATTATGCAGTTTCTTTTTGCCAGGGAAGCAGCAAGACAAAATATAGTTCAAATTCAGAGACGGTGAAGGCAAAAGTCGCATTAGAGAAGACGGTGGTGTCGTTGTCTGATATAAAGATCTCTTCCGTGACGGTGAACTGGAATAAAATAAGCGGGGCGGAAGGCTATTCTGTCTATAGAGCTGCTTCAAAAGACGGAGAGTACACCAAGATTGCAACACTTCAAAGTGGCAAAAAAATTACATATACTGACACGGACGTAAAAGTGGCTAAGACTTATTATTACAAAGTCAGAGCCTATCGGACGGTCAATGAGAAGAAAGTATATGCGCCTTATTCAGAGGTTGTGAGCACGACAACATGCCCGGAGGCAGCGACAGTCAGTGTCGTTTCGACTTCTTATAGCACCATAAAAATAAGCTGGAACAGTGTGGCACTGCCTTCTAAAAATTGCGGTTATTATATTTATACCGTCAGTGGAGATACAGCTACAATTGTAGGAGAGTTGGTCAAAACATCCACCGGTTATGATGTATACCGCTATAAAAAAGGAGTTCGGGCAGAAAGTGCGTGTGGAACTTTAAAAGATGTATCAGAGCTTTCTTTTAAAATAACAGGTCTGACACATGATAAAGAATATCAGATCAAAGTAGCAGGTTATGTCACGAAAGGGTCAGGAAAAATTATAGAGGGAGCAGATTCTGATACTGTGACGGCAACACCGAGATTATTAGCCGTGACCTTGGAGTCTGTAACCTCAAAATCATATAAAAGTGCCGTAATAGCATGGACTTCTACTTCGGATAAGGAAGACAGTTACCGGATTTACCGTAAAGCAGAGGATGAGGATAGCTATAAAGAAATAGCGGCAGTTTCGCGTGTGGATGGAACGACGGCTTATTCGTATACGGATAGTAAGCTGGACACGGGGAAAAAATATACCTATAAGATTAGAAGCGTAAAGACAAAGAATGCAGATGTAGCATATTCTTCTTATTCCTCTAAGAAAAGTGTTACAATCAGACCGGCGACAACAACAGTGAAAGTGGCAACGAACACTTATAATACGTTGAAAATCAGTTGGTCTAAGGTAAAGGGAACAGAGTCGGATGGTTATGTAACAGGATATGAAATTTATCGAAGTACATCAAAAAATGGAACATACAAAAAGATAGCGACCGTAAAGGGTGGCACCAATACAACCTATACGGATAAATCTTTAAAGACGGGAACAAAATATTATTACCGTGTAAAAGCTTATTGTACGGTGAAAAAAGAGAAGGTGTACAGCAGTTTTTCCAGTAAGGCTTCTGCAAAGGTCGTTCCGGCAGCAACAAAGATTTCGGCTGTAACCTCTGCGAGTTACAATTCCATTTCAGTGACCTGGTCCAAGGTAAAAGGAACAGCATCAGATGGTTATGTAACAGGATATGAGATTTATCGAAGTACATCAAAAGACAGTGGTTATAAAAAAGTAGCAACAATCACATCTGGAAGTACAAAGAAATATAA
Organism: uncultured Roseburia sp.; assembly: GCA_964495195.1. Classification (GTDB taxonomy): domain Bacteria; phylum Bacillota; class Clostridia; order Lachnospirales; family Lachnospiraceae; genus Roseburia. The sequence goes on along the minus strand of CAZBUW010000029.1, from coordinate 31,497 downwards.
AGACAAAAATCTTGCGACAGGAACGACATACTACTATAAAATTCGAGCGTTTTGTACGGTAAGTAAGAAAAAGATTTACAGCGCTTATTCGAACGTGAAATCAGCAAAAGTAATTCCGGCAACACCGACAATTAATAAGGTTTCCTCAAAGAATTATAATACGTTAGAGATTAGCTGGAGCAAGGTATCAGGAGCAAGTGGCTATAAGATCTATCGGAGTACATCGAAAGATGGAACCTATGAACAGGTTGGAAAGGTGAAGTCGGGAAGCACATTGTCTTATCAAGATACTAGACGAAAGACGGGTAAAAAATATTATTACAAAATAAAAGCATATACTACGAACAGCAAAGGGGAAAATATAAATTCCAAATATTCAGAAGCCGTGTCGGGTAAGGCAAAGCCGGAGAAAGTAAAGAATCTGAAGGCAACGCCTCAGAATGCAAATCGGATTGTGCTGACATGGTCAAAAGTATCAGGAGCCTCCTCGTATACGATTTACCGGAGTACGTCTAAAAATGGAACTTATAAACAGATAAAACAGGGAATTACGGATACTACCTATACAAATTCAAAACTGAAAAACGGGCAGAAATATTATTACAAAGTGGTGGCGGTCAGAAATCAGACGAATGGAAAAGAGTGTGAGCCTGTATCAGCAAAAGCGGCGACTTTGGATTTGAGTGAGACGAAAGTGACGGTACAGCAGGGATTTTCCAGAACTGTGACAGCCGGAACAAGCCCGTCAGGCAATATCACATGGTCGAGTGACAATCCGAATATTGCCTCGGTAAACGGTGGAGTAATTTTTGGCGTGACAGAGGGTGCGGCGACGATAACAGTCAGAGCAAATGGGATTACGAGATATATTTCGGTTACGGTAAAGAAGACAATGAATGGAATTGATGTTTCAAAATGGCAGGGGGAGATTGATTTCGGCGCGGTTAAGATGACCGGAGCAGATTTTGTGATGATTCGAATTAGTCATGGAGGCACAATAGATCCTTATTTTGAGGCAAATTATGCGAATGCAAGGGCAGCCGGATTGCTTGTGGGAGTTTATACATATACTTATGCAACTTCGGTGGAAGCAGCCGTCAATAATGCGTATGAGGTGCTGGGAATGCTTGGAGGGAGAAGCCTCGATTTTCCGATTGCATATGACATGGAGGATTCTTCTATTCTTGCGGCAACGGACAATTCGTGCAGAACAGATATGGCGTGGGCATTTTATAATACGGTCAGAGGAGCTAATTACAGAGGGGTGCTCTATGCGAATCTGAATTGGTTGAATAATGCGTTTGTAAATGAACGTCTGGCTGGAATGGATATCTGGATTGCGAGGTATCGCGATAAGAGTCTGGGGCATGGTTATGAGGGCGCCGGAAATGTCATTATGTGGCAGTACAGCAGCAAGGGAAGTATTGCCGGAATCAACGGAAATGTAGATCTTGATGTAGCGTTTTAAAAAAGAAATTTTCCGTTGTAAGATTCTGGAAAAAATGGTAGGATAAAGGTACCAAGTAAAAGTTGCGAGGAGGAAGTCATATGAACAAAATAAAGAGAATTTTGGCATTGGGGCTTTGTGCCGGACTTGTTATTTCCGGCCTTGATGTTTCAGTGTGGGCGGGTACATTGCCGGAAGCTGTGGATAGCACGGAAATCATAGAAAATGTGGAGACCGCAGATAGCACGGAAGTTATAGAAAGTGTGGAGACCGCAGATAGCACGGAAGCCATAGAAAGTGTGGAGACCGCAGATAGCACGGAAGTCATAGAAAGTGTGGAGACCGCAGATAGCACGGAGGATGCAGAGGAGATACAGGGGGGCATGGATGGATATCTCCCGCTTCCGTTTGAACATGAGGTAGATACGCTGGCGGAGGAGGATATGGAGCTTTTGCAGGCAGGTCTCCCGTCGGCTTACCGCAATCCGAATCTGCCGACAATCAGAGATCAGAATCCTTATGGAACCTGTTGGGCTTTTACGTCGACAGCATTGGCGGAATTGAGTATTCTGCAGAACGAGTCGGTATGGCAGGCAGCGGATATGGATTTAAGCGAACTGCATCTGGCATATTTTACCTATCATTTTGTAGAGGATCCATTGGGAGGAACAACTGGGGATAACAACGCAATCTCGTCAGAAAATGATTTTTTAAACATGGGTGGAAATACATACTTTGCCATGAACACATATGCCGGCTGGAGAGGAGCCGCGGATGAAGCGGTTGTTCCATATGAGAATGCTTCTCCATCCATGACATTGGATGAGAGTCTTGCATATCAGGATGCGGCACATTTGAAGAATGCATATGAGATTAATCTGCTTGAGGATCCGGATGCGGCAAAGACGTTAATTCGCGAATTGGGCGGAGTTGGAATTGGATATCAGGATGAGGGTTCCTGTTATAATGCCAGCTATAATTCCTATTATAATGCGACATCAGTGGGAAGTGGCGGACATGCGGTCACGGTTGTCGGATGGGACGACAATTTTCCAAAGGAGAATTTCAATACAACGGCGCCTGGGGATGGAGCGTGGTTGATAAGGAACAGCTGGGGCTTGGACGAGGACAGCTATTATGGCTATTTTTGGATGTCTTATTATGAGACAACACTGGATGAGGAGGCATATGCATTTGAATTTGTCAGCAATCAGAGCGATGAGTACTATGATAACAATTATCAGTATGATGGAAGCGGGTGTTCTTCAGCGATTGGTTTTCCAAACAGCAGCAGCTTTACGGCATCAAATATTTTTACGGTGAAGAATCTGAATGAAGTGCTAAAAGCAGTGTCGGTAGATGTCGCATGTGCAAGTGTTGACTACGAAGTGAAAATTTATACGAATCTGCTTGATTCGCTGAATCCGGAAAGCGGAACGTTGGAGGATACGGTAACGGGAAGTACAACGTACCAGGGAATTTATACAATACCATTGTCGAAGGAGATTTATCTTCAGAAGGGAGATAGCTATGCCGTAGTTGTCACATTGAAAAAGAGTTCCGGTGCACCATACATCTCGGCAGAAACTTCGAGCTCAGGCTGGATTATATGTACGGCATCGGCATCGGCAGGGCAGAGTTTTTATAAATCGGGAAGCACATGGGTTGATTATGGTGCACAGGGAAATGGGAATATCCGAATCAAGGCATATACGAACAATGTGTCTGAATTGACTGCGGTATCCGGTGTGTCGGTTTCAGTGGACTCATCGGTTATTGGGGTGGGAGAGACTACAAATGTAAAAGCAATGGTCGTGCCATCCAATGCAGCCAATCAAAAAGTGACATGGAAAAGTTCTAAGCCGAGTGTTGCAACGGTTACAGAAAATGGTGTCGTGACAGGTGTTGCAGGAGGAACGGCAAAGATAACCGCAACGACGAAAGATGGTGGATATACAGCCTCTGTAACAGTCACGGTCGATGCCAAAAAATTAGCAGGGATTTCATTGTCAAAAAGTACCGCAGAGCTGTATAAAGGAAAAACACTTCAACTGAGTGTAAAGTATACTCCATCTGATACGACAAGCGATAAGAGTGTGACGTGGACAAGTTCGAATACGGATGTTGCTACCGTATCGTCTGATGGGCTTGTGAAAGCGAAGGGGTACGGTTATGCGACCGTGACGGCAAAAGTTGGGAGTTTTACAGCGACCTGCGAAGTGATAGTGCCGGTTGATACGATGAGGTGTACTCCGACGGCAAACAATGATGGTTCTGTCACGGTTCAATGGAGTGCATTGACGGGGGCAACAGGATATTATGTCTATCGTTATTCCGGGACGGTAACCAATATAAAGTCAAGTGGAACTTGTGTGAAAAAAATTACAAAGGCGAAAACGACATCATACAAAGACACGTCCATAAATATAGGAAAAAAAGATTATTGTTATGCAGTATTTGCATATTATAAGGCTGGAAATGGAGAGATGAGTGGAAGTGGATACTTAAGTGATGTGACATTTAAGATATCATATTCCATGAAAGGTGGAACGAACAATTCTAAAAATCCTACCTCATTTACGTTGGCGAATTATGGAACGAGATATACGCTCGCAGATCCGACACGAAAAGGATATACATTTGCAGGCTGGTACAGCGACAGTTCTTACAAGAATAAGATTACGAGCATTAAAGTAAAGAGAAAGAACCTGTCGGTCTATGCAAAATGGACGGAAAATAAGTACAACATCGCATTCGAAGGAAATGGTGCGTCAAGTGGAAAAATGTCAAAAATGACGAAGCTGAAGTATTCGAAGACATACGCGTTGACGAAGAACGCATTTCAGAAAAAAGGGTATACATTTACAGGCTGGAACACAAAGGCGGATGGCTCCGGAAAGACATTTAAGAATGGCGCTGAGGTATCAAAACTGACAACAAAAAATGGAAAGACAGTCAAACTGTATGCGCAGTGGACACGAAACAAATATAGTGTACAATTTGTCGGAAATGGTGCGACAAGCGGGAAAATGTCAAAAATGACGAAATTGAAGTACGGTAAGTCGTACACGTTATCAAAGAATACCTTTAAGAGAAGCGGTTACAAATTTGTGGGCTGGAATACAAAGGCGGACGGTACGGGCAAGTCATACAAGAACAAGGCTTCGATTAAGAATCTGACGTCGAAGGACGGCAAGACAGTGAAATTGTATGCACAGTGGAAAAAGAAATAGAAACATATAAGAAATGGTGACATAGGGCAGAAATGAGGCGATGGTATGGAGAAAATTACCAGCGGAGTTTCTGCCTCTATTTTATTTGGATTGGAAGAAATATACAGAGAATCCTAAGGGAAAAAAGGTTGATTTTGTTATAGTATTGTGAGATTATAAGAATGATAATTTTGAATTAGGAAGGACTATGATGTATGAAAAAAAGAGTGATGGCGTTATGTATGGCGCTTGTTGTCTGTTTTACGACAATAGGGGCGGACATGAGCGTATATGCAAGTGAACAGAGTATAGAAGAGGATTCCGGTGAAGAGACAGAGGAGTCGGAAGAGGAGCCGGAAGCGGAAGAGCCAGAGGAGCCGGAAGCGGAAACGACGGAGGAGCCAGAGGCGGAAGAGCCAGAGGCGCTGGAAACGGAAGAGGAGCCAGAGGAGCCGGAAGCGGAAGAGCCAGAGGAGCCGGAAGCGGAAACGACGGAGGAGCCGGAGGCGGAAGAGACAGAGGAGCCGGAAGCGAAAGAGATTAATTATGCGATGGTCGAGTCAGAGTACATAGAGATACCTGGAACTCAGAATGTGGTTATGAGTATCGGAGATGGACAGGCAGAGTTGGAAAGTGTAATGCTTAAATATGAGAATCTGACGACAGGTGAAGTTAGAGAGGTAGAAGCACTTAACTCAGTGGAAGATTTCTATTTATTTACAATGAATTTTTCAAAGGAATCAGATGCGGGAATTTATCAGTTGAAGGAAGTTTCATACCAGTTAAATGGACAGGCATTTGTAAGTAATCTACAGGAATTGCAGATGGATATTCAATTTGGTGTGGAAGTGGAAGCGGAAGCGGCTCCTGACGAGTATATCAGGGAGGAAGAGACTGTGGGGGCTGATATCGTAACGACAGATGAAGACGGAAATGTGACATCGGAAGCCAGCATAGAAGATGTGCTGGACAGCTCTTCCTTGCAGGCAATCGGCGAGTTAGACGTGTTGCAGGCGAATGGAGATCTTGTCGTTATGCTTGATCCGGGACATGACGACACTCACGCGGGTGCACAGTACAACGGTGCAGGGGAAGAGGATCTTGTCTTAAAGATAGCGCAATACTGTAAAGAAGAATTAGAGACATACATGGGCGTAACAGTCTATATGACGAGAACAGGAAATGCATGCCCGAATGGCGGAGGTTCTATTACGGCAGCACAGTGCAACGCGGCAAGAGTGGCATATGCAAGCAGTGTTGGAGCAAATGTCTATGTCAGCTTTCATTTGAATGCAAGTTCTTCGTCTTCCGCAAATGGAGTGGGAGTCTATTATCCAAACAGTAATTATAATGCGGCGATTGGCGAGACGGGAAAAGGGCTTGCCACAGCAATCTATAATAAACTTCGCGCATTGGGACTGAATCAGTGGAGCGATGGCATCATCATTAGAAATTCTGAGGATGGAACAAGATATCCGGACGGTTCTCTGGCAGATTATTTAGGCGTTATTCGTAGATGTAAAGAGGCGGGAATCCCGGCTGTATTGATTGAACACGCATTTATCAGTGGGACGTCTGATTACAATAACTTTTTGAGTAGTGATGAGAAGTTGAAATCACTCGGGGTTGCGGACGCAACTGCGATTGCAGAGTATTATGGATTATCGAAAAAGAGTTCGAAACCGACAATTTCTTATACCCAATCAATAAAAGATGGTAGTCTGAAGGTGAAGTGGTCATCCGTAGACGGAGCAGTATCTTACCAGATATATAGAAGTACAACCTCGGATAGCGGATATAAAAAAATAGCAACTACATCATCCACAAAGTATACAGATACAACAGTTAAAGTTGGAACTAAGTATTATTATAAAGTCCGGGCGGTACAATCAGATGGATCGGTAAGTGGATTTTCTGGTGAAGTGAGTGGAAGGGCATTAGCAAAAGCGACAATTACCTATGTAAAATCAAAAAGTAGAAAGAAAATAGAAATTGCGTGGGAAAAGGTAACTGGAGCGAGTGGCTACTATGTGTATCGAAAAAATGCAACAACGGGAAGTTATGAGCAGGTTGCAAAAATAACATCGGGAAGTACGTTAAGCTATGTAGATTCAGTAGAAAAAAATAATACAGAATATAGTTATAAAGTTCAGGCATATAGTACCAGTTTCGGGACAATAGGAGTGGGAAAAAACTCATCGCCAAAGTCTGGAATAGCGTTGGCTAAGCCTACAATTTCAAATGTAGTGGCAAAGGATCAGTCAACCATGTTAGTGGAGTGGAGTAAAGTAGGCGGAGCAAGTGGATATACAATAAAAAGAAGTACTTCCGAGAATGGAACTTATAAAAAAATTGCGACTATTACATCGAGAAGTACACTTTCTTACAGGGATACGACAGTGTCAGCAGGAAAGGTATATTACTATAAAGTTGAAGCGTATAATAATGTTGACGGAGGAAAAGGGTATAGTGGGGCATCATCTGCTGTTAGTGGAAAAACGATTGCAAAAACTAAAATTAAATCGGTTGCCTCACAAAATGAAACAACATTAAAAGTGACATGGAATAAAGTATCTGGAGCATATGGTTATCGTATCAAGAGAAGTACTGGTAAAAATGGTGACTATACGACAATTACAACAGTGAAATCAGCAGATACTACATCATATAAAGATACAACAGTCAAGAAGGGAAAGACTTATTATTACAAGATAGAGACGATTGTCAAATACAATGGAACAAAAGGATATAGTGGTAATTCAAGTGCTGTAAAAGGAGTAACGGTTGCTAAGACAAGCATTAATTATGTTATTTCCAAAAATTCGACAGCGCTAGAAGTAGGATGGGAAAAAGTCAGTGGGGCAAGTGGATATCGCATTAAACGTAGTACCAGCAGTTCTGGAACATATACAACAATAGCAACAATTAATGATGCAAATACATTGTCTTATAAGGATAAAACAGTAACTACGGGAAAAACTTACTATTATAAAGTAGAGAGTATTAATGAAGTAAATAAGGTAAAAGGCTATAGCGGAAATTCAAAAGCAGTATCAGGAGCGACACTGGGAAAAGTTGTGCTGACATATATAAAGGGAACTTCAAGTACGTCATTGAAATTGAAGTGGAAAAAAGTTTCTGGAGTAACGGGCTACCAGATATTTAGAAGTGAATCAAAGGATGGAACATATAAGAAGATAGCAACTGTAAAAGGCGAATCAACATTAAGCTATAAAGATGAGGGTCTGAGTGCAGGCAAAACATATTACTATAAAATTCGAGCATACCATACCAAGGGAAGTAAAACAGAAATTGGAACTTTGACAGAAAAACAAAAGGCGTGGACATTAAAGAAAGTTACGATATCAAAGATTACTACAAGCAACAGTGAGCAGGTAAAAATTGAGTGGGGAAAGATTAGTAACGCTAGTGGCTATACAATTTATCGAAAGAGTAGTAAAGATAGTTCCTTTTCAAAATTAGCAAGTGTTTCTTCAGGTGATACATTAAAATACATAGACAATACGGTTAAAGTAGGACAAATATATTATTATAGAGTCTGCGCAAATAGCAGTATTGTTGGAGATGCAGAGGGAAGAGGAAGCTATAGTGATGCATGGGAAGTTCCGGTTCTGGCAAAGAACAAGATAAAGTCTGCGGAAGTATTGGCGGGCAATCAGATAAAAATCACCTGGAGTAAAGTAGATAATGCACAGGGATATCAGATTTCATATAGCACGTCAAAGAATGGAACATATACTTCATTGAAAAAAACATCAGCAACGTCTTATACGCATGGAAATCTTGAATCGGGAAAAACCTATTATTACAAAGTAAGATCCTACGTCACTTTGGCAGACGGAAATAAGATATACAGCGCATGGTCCTCAGTCAAAGCACAGACAATGGGATACGAGATTATGGGAAGCAGTGACCTGACAGTAAGCAGGATGGTGGCCTATTACAGTGCAAGATATTCCTACCCGACTGCTGTCTATGCTTCAAGGGGGGCATCGACAGCAAAGGATTTCTTTACAATTTTGAAGTCGGAGGCAGAAGCGGAAGGAATCAAGACAGAAGTGCTGTTTGCACAGGTTATTCTTGAGACTGGCGGCCTGCAGTTTGGAGGGGACGTAAGAGCGGAACAGTGCAATTTTGGAGGCCTCGGTGCAACTGGAGGAGGTGTCAAAGGAGAGACATTTCCGGATGTGAGGACAGGACTGCGTGCGCAGACACAGCATTTGAAGGCTTATGCATGTACAGAGGCACTCAACCAAAGCTGTGTCGACCCCCGCTTTATATATGTGTCAAGAGGGACGGCGCCTTATGTGGAATGGCTCTCTATTCCGAACAATCCATATGGAAGAGGATGGGCGACAGATCCGAATTACGGGACAAAACTATTAAATATTATCAATAGTTTGTAAAAGTTAGGAAAGAAGCAAATGTAAATGGGATGGTCTGGATTAGGATGAACAAGACGCGGAAGAAATTATTAATAAGTATTGCACTGCTGTTGTGCACTGCCTTCATTTTTCACAATTCCCTGCAGCCGGGGGAAGTATCTTCAGGGCAGAGCGGCCATTTGTTACTGCTGTTGCAGGATATCCTCGGGAAAATAAAATTGAATTTTCTGACAGAATATCTGATTCGTAAAATAGCGCATTTTTCAGAGTTTGCCTTAGAAGGTCTGCTGCTGTATTTGTTCTTTTGTGAGGTGGTTTGCCTGCGGCGTTATGCGGTGTGTATAGCAGCTTTTGCCGGACTTCTTGCAGCAATGACGGATGAGACGATACAGTTGTTTGTCGAGGGGAGATCTGGACAGGTGACGGATGTATGGATTGATTTTGCAGGCGTGGTAACCGGGGTCGTGGTAATGATGATTTTCATGCGGATATTTTTTAAGGTACATTGCAGAAAACGTTTATTGCCAGAAGAAAAGAAAGGTATGGTGGCAGAAGATGCAAAAAAAAGTGGGGTTGATCATCCCATGCTATAACGAGGAGGCGACGATTGGGGCATTGTATCGAGCATTGTGCGAGGTTCGGACAACAATGCAGGATTATAGTTGGGAATACCTCTTTGTAGATGATGGGTCAAAGGATGGCACATTTGCTGAAATTAAAAAACTCGCAGAACAGGATGAGTGTGTCCGCTATCTGTCTTTTTCCAGAAATTTTGGGAAGGAGGCGGCAATGTATGCCGGTTTTTGCAATGTAAAGGGAGACTATATCGCAGTGATGGACGCGGATATGCAGGACCCGCCGCATTTGTTGAAAGAGATGGTGGCGGTCTTAGAGAGCGGGGAGTACGACAGTGTGGCGACAAGACGGGTAAATCGGGTCGGTGAGCCGCGAATCCGTTCTTTTTGCGCCAGACAGTTTTATAAGATTATCAATAGGATAGCGGATGTCGATGTGGTGGATGGAGCGAGAGATTTTCGCCTGATGAAGAGGGAGATGGTGGATGCCATTGTCTCGATGGGGGAGTACAATCGCTTTTCCAAGGGGATTTTTGGCTGGATTGGATTTCGCACCTATTGGCTCCCGTATGAGAATGTGGAGCGCGTTTCCGGTGAGACGAAGTGGAATTTTTGGTCGCTGTTAAAATATGCAATTGACGGAATCCTTAATTTTTCACAGGTGCCGCTGACCCTTGCATCGTGGGCGGGAATTATCTGTACGGTAGTCTCATTCATAATGATATTGTTTGTTGTAATCCGCAGATTGATTTTTGGAGACCCGGTTGCAGGTTGGGCATCTACAATTTGTGTCATTACGTTTTTGGGCGGAATTCAGTTGTTCTGCATGGGAATCATGGGGCAGTATATCGCAAAGACTTATCTGGAAGTCAAGAAGCGCCCATTATATATTGTGGCGGAGACAAACTGCCCGGTGGAGAAATAGAAAAAAATCCAAATTTGCGTGAAATGGCATGGACAAATAAAAAATATGCAATATAATGTTATATGACGTATCAAGAAGAGATAATATGTGTTCTTATTAATTACTATCACCATTCCTTTCGAATTAACGACTACTTTTGTGAAAGCTGTGGCGATGATGAATGTGGTACATATTTTTCTGCTTGATACGTTTTTTTATTTTTCACTTTTGGGGGGACAAAAGATGAGCGCAGAAAGTAAAATTATATTAGAACCATTAACGCCGATTTTATTAGATGACGAGCAAAAAGAAAAGTTAAATTATAAGAACTACGAAAGTGTCTTAGATACTATTATGGCATCAGAAAAGCTATGTAATATTGCACTGGCAGGACCATATGGCGCAGGAAAAAGTACGATTATGAATACATACGAGCAGGAGCATAAAGACATAAATGCGATTCACATTTCGTTAGCCAAGTTTAATGACGAAGATGTCGATAATACGCAGGCAAAATTGATTAACCAGATTATTCATCAGATTGAGCCAAAGCTGATTCCACAGACACAATTTAAGGTGAAAAGGATTGTGAGTGGATGGAAAGTTGGAACATTTTCAATTGTAGTGTTTGTGTTTCTTTTTTCTATGTTATATTTATTCAATGTGCCACAGACACAGGTGGTTGAGGGGAGCAAAACATCACTTTTTAATATGTTTTGGACATATAAGCTGAATATTGTGATGTTGGTACTTGTGGTTATAAGTTCGTTTGTGTTATTGGCGGCAGTAATGAATGCACAATTTAAAAAGCCGTTGATTAAGGCTATTCAACTGGATAAAAGTCAGATTGATCTTGTGGAAACGGAGGGAACAGAAGACAATTCCAAAGAAAAATTTGATAAGTATATGGATGAAATTATTTATCTGTTTCAGAGAAGTAAAACAGATGTGCTGGTTATTGAAGATCTGGATCGTTTTAGTGATGTGAATATTTTCTATGAGTTGCGTCAAATAAATTTTTTATTGAATCAAAAATGTACGGAAAAAAAGAATAAGAAATATACAAAGAAAAAAGTGAAGTTCGTATACATGGTAAGGGACGAGCTGTTTCAGGCCAGTGAAGAACGTACAAAATTTTTTGATATTATAGTGCCGATTGTTCCTGTCATGGATAATAGTAATTCATATGAATTGTTGAAAAAAATGATGGGCGAAGAATGGCTAAAAAAGCTGGACAAGACGTATTTGAAGACAATATGTCTGCATATTCGGGATTACAGGATTTTAAAGAACATTTATAATGAATTCCAAATTTATTATTATCAGCTGCGAATTGAAGAACGTCAATATGAACCGATGAAATTGTTTGCTATGATAACGTATAAAAATTTATGGCCTGCAGATTATGCAGAATTGCAGCAGGGGAAAGGCTCAGTTTTTAAAGCTTTAGATGAGATTGGCAATCTAAGGGATCTTAAAATTAAAAAATTGAAATTGGATATTGATGATTTGCGGGAAGAAGAAAAAGCAACACAGGAAGAATGGACAGAAAGTTTGGATGAGTTAGATGCGATATTTTTTCAAAAATATTTCAATAACAATAGTGCAGGATTTTATGTCATTGATGGGAAAAACGAATATGACTTTGCAAGTAGAAAAGAGTTTATTCATGCCTTAAAGGAGGCAGATACAGCAGAATGGAGGACATGCAATGATTATTCTTATCCTAGATCAACTTCAGTATCCAAAGAAAAAATAGAAAAGTATTTTGCAGATTTAAACGGGGATGAGGAATATGCAGTTCGGAAGCGCCGCCTACAAGCGAGAACTGAGAATGGGACATCTTACCTCAAAGAAAAAATGGAAGAGAAAGAACAGGAAATACGAAATGTCGGTGAAGCACAGGTTAAAGAGCTTACGGCAGATGGTTTCCCGGAAAATATTTCAAGCCTATTTCCGACAGAAATGGAGATTATAAAAGTTTTCTTGCAGGATGAGATGATAGCGGCGGATTATGCGGACTATATGACATATTTTTATCCATATAGTATAACAGACGAAGAGAGAAAGTATTTGAATAAAGTTTTCGCAAGGACGAATGATGAGGAACAGGCAGAAATAGAGATTGTTCATCCGGCACTTGTAATAGAACACTTAAAACCTGGTGACTGGAATAGTGTTGCACTTCCAAATAAAGATTTATATCAATATTTAGTAAAGCAGGAGGGTGAGAACTTACAGTTAGGAATACGCAATCTGAGAGATTATTCGAATGTCGAATTTGCCGTTGTTCTTTTGCAAAAGCTTGTTGAAACAGGTGATGTAAAAGTTTGGGTGAATGAATTACTTACTGAATGGAAAAATTTTGTGAATGAGCTGATAGGTGTTAAGTTCTGGACACCCAATCAGATTATGCAGATTTTGTTACAGATGTTATCCTATATGGAGGATGATAAGATACCTTCCACTACAATACGGAGTTTTCTGGAGACAATAGAACCTGAGCTGATAAAAGCTTGTAATTCTAATGAGATAGCTCAATTAGCTAAAATCGATTATAAGTTTGAACTGTTAAGCTCAATACCGGAAAAGTATAGAGAGGCTGTATATGAACATTCTATGTACCGGATTTCAAAAGAAAATGTTGAAGAAGCACTGAAACAATATAATTCAGTGCAGGAGGACAAGAAATTGCAGGAGGAGAATTTTTCGCTCATTATGTCAGAAGCGGATTCGCCGTTGGCAAAATATATAGAAGCGGAATTGGAATCATACTTAGAAATCGTGTATATCCCATATTATGCTGAGTATGCAAAGGAAAAGGCTGTTGTGCTCGACTTTCTGAATTCTGCTGAGGTGGACATAGAAATCCGAAAGCAGCTCATAAAGAGGATGTCAATAGTAATCGATGACATTAATGAAATCGAAGAAATGGATGTTGTGAATGAGATTGTTGAACAGAAAAAAATGGCATTCACGAATACAAATGTTGTTTCTGTCTGGGAGTACGAGGAAAAATTGACGGAAGCATTGCATGCTTATCTGAAAGAGCGATATAAAGCTGGTAAATGCAATTTGTCATTTATCTTTATCAAAAAATATTTTAAAGAAACGAATGAGGAACATCCGAAAGCGTCCACCCTTGTAAATGAACTTTTGCATCTGGAGGATTTTGGGGCCGCATATCAAAATCTTGTAGAAGATATTGGTATTCGGTATTTGGGATTGAGTGAGATTACGTGGAATTTGGAACAGATGGGGTATATTGTGAAGACACGCACAATCGATATGACAGAGAAGAATTTAAAATTGATGAGAACGTTGGAAAATCAGAACCTGTTCTACCGTTGGATAAGCAAAAACTTGGGGTTATATCTAAGATTGATGGAGAAAGAGGAGCTTCGAAAAAATGCAGAACTTTTACATCTTATAGCGATACCAGAAGTCACAGATGTTGAGAAAATTGGCTGTATTGCAATATGTACACAGCCAATACCGATCAATGAAAATTATAATACCCATGTTGTAGAAAAAATCTTTGAAAAAGACTTGTTTGATGGAAATTTTGAGCCTTTAATCAGAAGATACAAAGCAAATAGATATGGGAAACAGTTTATGAAAGACTTAGGTGGATATATGGTATCATATATCAGTGATACGATAAAGATTAAAATGGGACTGCCATATGATTTGCTGCTGTATGTAATGCAAAGTGAAAGTGTAACAAATCAGAATAAAAAGCAGGTATTGGCAAAGCAGGTAATGCATTTTGATTTGGAAACGGTAAAAAAATGTTTGGAATTAGCAGGAGCAAAAAAATATCTGGAGGTTTTTGAAGGACATAAACCAAGAGTGGAGGCAATGGAAGAAAATCAGGTTTTGATTGAGGCGTTAATCAGGCGTGGATGGGTATCCTCCTATAAAGCGGTGGATGATGAGTACATTTTATATCCAAAGAAGAGCATTGTGTAAGTAAGACCTATCTGGAAGTCAAAATGCGTCCGCTGTATATGGTTACAGAGACAAGCTGTCCACCGGAGAAATAAACAAAAAAGTCCAAATTTGCGTGAAATGGCATGGACAAATAGAAGATTTGTAATATAATGTTATTGGCGTACCAAGAAAAAAATATGTGTTCCGATTGTTTCTATCACCATTCCTTTCCGGAAAACGACTACTTTTGTGAAAGTTTTGGCGATGATGAATGTGAGACATATATTTTCTGCTTGGTACGTTTTTTTGTGTCATTCAGTTGTTCAACTGGAATCATAGGGCGGTATATTGCAAAGACCTATTGGGGAGCAAAAGCGTCCGCTGTATCTTGGTATAGAGACAGATTGTCCACTAGGAAAATAAACAAAAAAGTCAAATTTGCATGAAACGGCATGGACAAATAGAAGATATGCAATATAATATTATTGACGTACCAAGAAGAGAAAATATGTGTTCCGATTATTTCTATCACCATTCCTTTCCAGAAAACGACTACTTTTGTGAAAGCATTGGCGATGATGAATATGAGACACATATTTTCTGCCTGGTGCGTTTTTTATTGTAATGTAAGAAAGATGGGCAGAACCATGACACCTGATGTGGGTTACATCAGGTGTCATGGTTTTTTAATACATACAAATCACTTCTTTTTAAAGTCATAAGAAGTTCCTGTGCGCGATAAGTTTGAATGAGATAGTGATTTTTGGAATCAAAAGTAAGTGATATTTTTTTACGAAACGTATCAGGGTCGGAATCAAATTCTTGTATAAGTAGAGAGGCGCGATACTTTTTCTTTAATTTCCAAATATCCATAAGGCCTATACCGCTTCCACCCTCGTCTGCATGGGTGGTCTGTTGCTCAACGCCAAAGCTCTGAAGAATTTCTAGCGCAAATGGTTCGCCGGTATCTGAAATTTCAATTACAGGTTGGTCTGCTAGAAAACCAATATGCAGTTGGATTTTGCGGATTGCAGAGTTCTTGGTGGCAATAATTGCATTTTCAATCAGGTCGGAAAGCAGATGAGACAGATCATCATGCGAAATAACATTTTCTGTAAAGGAAACTAAGTCTGTCGAAACGTTGATTTTAAAGGCAATTTGAAAAGAAGAAGCTTTCTCTTGCATATAAGAGAAAAGAGCATCAACGCTGCAGACGCCTGTGATAGGAATATGCTGGCCTTTCGCCTGATATTCAGTCAGTATGCCGGCTCTTGAAGCTGACAATTCCCTCAATTCTCTGGTGAGCGCCTCTCCTTTTGCATGAAATTCTTCTTCGGAGAGGAGAGCAGAGTCTGTTAAGAATTTGCAAACAGCATTTTCCATAGCTGGAATTAGTTTGTTATCGCGGTGAATAATGCGTGCAAGCGAATCGTTATTTTCAATTAAATTCTGAATTTCCGTGTCTTTTTCTATAATTTCCTGTCTTAAAGATTCCAACTCAATCTTTCGGAGCTTCTCTATGTAGGACTTGGTGATTTGATTCTTCCACCAGAAGAGAAGAAGGAAACCAAGTAGGAAAAAGGTAAGTAACTGTAAGGATACAACAATATCACCTGGAAATTCACGCAATTTAATGAATGTAATGCACATAATAATTATTGCACTTATGAAAGTGCCTAGATTAAGAAACATATCCGAATATAAAAAAGTCATTCCCTTTTTAAAACGTTTTAGCAAGAAAGGAATATGAAGAATAATATATGTCAGAATACCAGAAATAATGATTACCAATATATAGGAAAATTGATTTTTATCAAACTGTAAGTAATAAAGAAAAATTATGATAGGTATGCTGGTGGTAGAAAATGTAGCATAGCTGAAACTATACGAAATAATTGTAGCAATAAAAGAGAGCTTCGCAGAAATATGGGAGCGAAGCGACAAAGAAAAGTAAATAGACAAAATTGGAAATATAATCGAAATACTTGGTGCATTGATAACAAAATAATTGTTTATTGTAGCGAAAATAAATGCGAGTACTATTTCGAGGAATTGCTCAAGAATAGCAGGTTTTGGAAAGCCAAGAATTTTTCTATATAGGTAAAATGAGCAAATCACAATAAAGAAATGTTTTGTAATAGATAAAATCATATAAATCTCCCAATACAAAAAGTAATTTAAACAAACAAAAATACATTACACATACTCAATATATAGAATTCAATAAAAATCTTATGCTTCCCATGAAGTAAGGGAGGTGAAAGAAGATGCATTGGATTCTAGAATTTTGGTATGAAATTATGAAATTGTAAAATCAAGTAAACAAAACAGTATACCTTCCAGCGGCAACACACCGCTAGATTTTATACTCCACCTTTAGCATGTTGGCATAGTAATACACAAATTCCATGATGGTCGGGACACCACGTTCAGAATTGATTCTGGCAGTGTAGTGCTCGAGCAAATCATCGGGATCGCTGGTGCACCATGCACGGTTGATGGCATTTTGCATGGCGCGTTCAATACTGACATCGCTTTTCTTGTATTTCGCACTGAGACGCCTGCAAAGATTGGGTTCGGTGCTGTGTATTGTCATAAGAATGGCGTCTGTCAGATAGTTGTAGCCAACTGCTTTAGGACTTATTCCGACAAAATTTAATTCTCGCTGGATTCGTTGCGTTAGTTTGCGATTCTGTTGTTCGACGGATTCAGTCTCAATACGACAACCTTGGGAAGGTGAGGAGTGTTTGAGAATTACGCTTCTCATCGTTCTTAGGAAATCTATTACATATTTAGCAGAATAACCTGATTCATATTTGGTCAGGATGAAGTCGGCGCCAAGGGCTCTGGCTGATTCAAATGTGACGGTGCTGGAGTTGTTTGTTGTAATCAGAATATAGGGTTTCTTAGATAATTGAAGCTCTTTTAACCCAGCCAGAAACAGGAGACCGTTTCCACCGCCGAGATGCAGTTCCAAATCGAGAATAATGGCATCTG
Organism: uncultured Roseburia sp.; assembly: GCA_964495195.1. Taxonomy (GTDB): domain Bacteria; phylum Bacillota; class Clostridia; order Lachnospirales; family Lachnospiraceae; genus Roseburia. The sequence continues at coordinate 14,023 of CAZBUW010000029.1, read as the reverse complement.
GTAAATGTGTTTTCACAAGTTCCAACGCTTCTGAAGCGTTATTGGTGACGGCTGCCAGATGTACGTCATCGGTAGCATCTATGCAGTTGCTGATATCCTCGCAGGCAATTTGGTCATCTTCAATTAATAGTATATTTAATTCTTTTTCCATATGTTTTACCCCCACTTTGGATATATTTATAATTATAGTCCAAAAGGACTTATAATTCAATGAATGCAAACAAAAAATGACAAAAACCAACAGAAACTAACATTGATTAACAATATTGCATATTCCTGAAATATGATAAAATACAACAAACTTAAAATGCTGTGAAAGACATAGGTCTACTCATTTGGCTGAATGAAAGTCAAATAAAGTAACATTTGTTGGCTTTCATGGGAAACGTAGAAGGAATAAGTAGGAAAGTGTAGTACTTATTCCTTTTTTGCCAAATTTGCAGATTGAAAAGTTTTAGAATTAATAGGGAAATGTAGGTGCAAAGTTATGGCAAAATATTGTATCGGTGATTTTATCAGGGATACCAGGGAACGCAGGGGATTCACACAGGAGGAACTAAGCTACGGAATCTGTTCCGTCTCGTCGCTGTCGAGGATTGAGACGGGTAACCAGCGCCCGAACAATCAGATTCTGGATGCCCTGGTTGAACGATTGGGTACACAATATGGTATGTTTACCGAGTTTGTCAGCAAGGAGGAAGCAAAGTATTACGAGTTAAAACAAAACGTCCGGCGAGCTATTATTGAACAGAATTATGAAGAACTCTTTCAATTACTTGATGAAATGGAGACGTGTATTGACAGTAAAATAAGCTATGAGAGTCAGTATTATCTCTATGCGAAAGGGGTCAATTGTTCACAAAATGGTGCATCAAATGAAACTGTGATGCAATACTTTATGGAAGCAATCAGGATTACATTACCTGATTTTGATGGAAAAGAACCGCAGGAGAGAAATCTTTTAACTTTTGATGAGATTACAATTATCAATACAATTGCAAGTATTCATGCAAGTGAGGGGAGATATAAAACCGCAATTCAATTGGGGCTCTGGTTAAAAGATTATATGGAGAAAAAAGTAGTTGACGAAAATGAGAGAAAGAAAAAATATCCGATGATAATATTCAATCTGACGAATTGGCAGGCAAAGCGAAAAAGATATTGGGATGTGATAGAGCTGGCTGATTGTGGAATTGAATTCTGTATTAAGAGTGGAACATTGAGAGGATTTCCTAATCTGCTCCTTAATAAGGGATGTGCTCTTGCTGAAGTTGGTGAGACTGAAAAGGCGAAAAAAATTCTTTTGCAGGCAACTATTGTTTTTGAAAGTGTAGGAGAGATAGAAACCAGCGAACAAATAGTTGCCTTGGCAAAGGAAAAATATCAGATTGATATCTGGGGTTAGTCACATTCCCACATGTCGCCTAAGAAGAAGCATGGTGCAATTGCGTCTGAATCAGTTGAAGACACAGTCGACATTACCGGTACAGCAACAAGAGCCATGCATAAAATAAGTGATAATAATCTTTTCATTTTTTTATACCTCCAAAATAAAATTCGCTCTTATCTTAAAATGGATTTGCACCAAAGCCCATGCTGTTTGACGCAAATTTAAATTTCCGTGTAATGGCATGGTGTTTTCATAAAAAAGGTATTAAAATAAAAAATTTAGCATTTGAGCACCTTGATATCTTATTAAATTTTTCTTAAAGGCAAAGCAAAGCTTTGCCTTTTTTTCATAATAATGGTATCATAGGGTGTATGGAAAAATGGAATTGAGGGAACGATTATGATGAAAGTATATATATGTCCACATTGTGGATGGTTGCGCACTGTTTCACGTAGAAAAGAAGTGGAGTGTTTCAAATGCGGTGTGGAGCAGATGACATTGGTGAAGCTGACATTTGCAAAATATAGTGAGATGTCGGAGAAAGAGCGCGAGGATTATTCAAAGAGCTGGCGCTATATTCACCGGAAGGACACAAAAGCAGTATAGGGTAGGATAGTTCTTATGTATAAGAAAGAAAAAAATAGCTTTATGAAGCATATTGACTTTACAATCGTCGATTTGCTTGCACTTCAGGTTGCGCTGGTATTGGCATTCTGGATGCGTCTTGGTTTTGATAATCCGTATGCAAACGATGATTATATGAGATTGGCGATTGTAATGATTTTGATTGATCTTTGTGTCGTGTTTTTGGCCGAGTCATATACAGGTGTTCTGCGGCGGGGGAATATCCAGGAGTGTAAGTCGGTTATTGTACATAGTACAACGGTTTTCCTTGGAATTGTGGTATATATGTATGGTATGAAATTGTCGGCGATTTATTCTCGAACGCTGTTGTTTTCTTTTTGGATTTTTTCAATTGTCATAGAGATGATTGGACATGTTGTTTTAAAAAATCGTATCCGTAAGACAATGTTACGGGCGAGAAACCTTTCTTCTATGGTGCTTGTCACGACGGAGGAGGAAGCAATCGGCTGTCTCAGGGAATTCGAGGCGCTTCCTTACCGCGATTATGAGATTACCGGACTTGTAATCGTAGACAAAGACCGTGTGGGGGACAAGCTGCGCGGAGTTCCTGTAGTGGCATGTGCGGATAGCTTTTTGGAGTATGTAAAAAAAAATGTGGTGGATGAGGTCTTCATCCTCGGGAATACCAGAAGCAGCAGTGAGGCGTTGGCGGACGAGCTCTTAGAGCTCGGTGTGACGGTACATTTTTCACTGGTGCACGAGTCCTCCCTGCGTCCGAACAAGGTTGTGGAGAAATACGGTCACTATATGGTGCTGACGACGAGCATGCGCATCGCATCCCGCAGGGAGCTGTTTATAAAGCGCACGGTCGATATCGTCGGAAGCATTGTGGGGCTTTTTTTGACAGCGATTGCTTTCGTTGTTTTTGCCCCGATTATCAAGATACAGTCACCGGGGCCAATCTTTTTCTCGCAGATCCGCATTGGAAGAAACGGACGGAGATTCCGGTTTTACAAGTTCCGCACGATGTCTGTGGATGCGGAGGAGATGAAGAAGGACTTGGAGGAGCACAATGAGATGCAGGGGCTGATGTTTAAGATGGAGGATGACCCGCGCATTTTTCCAATTGGAAGATTCATGCGCAAGTATTCCATCGATGAGCTGCCGCAGTTCTGGAATGTGTTGAAGGGCGAGATGAGTCTCGTGGGAACGAGACCGCCGACCGTGGACGAGTTTGAACAGTATGAGGCGCACCACAAGGCGCGTTTAGGCATCAAGCCGGGACTGACCGGAATGTGGCAGGTGAGCGGGCGCAATAAAGTGACGGATTTCGAGGAGGTCGTGGCATTGGATACCTCATACATCACAAACTGGAGCATCGGTCTCGACTTAAAGATTTTGTTGAAGACGGTGCAGGTAGTTATATCCGGAAGAGGAGCAAGTTAGATTGATGCAGTTAAAGAGAAAAATTGCACGAGTCACAGGATTAATTGAAAAACATGGCTGGCTTGGTCTGCTGATCGAGGCGGAGGAGAAATCCACTGAGCCGGTCAATCAAAAATACAAAGAGCAGTACCAGCGTTTTTTGCCAGACCAGACGGAATTGGAAAAAGAGCGTGAGGCTGCTTTTTCCTATGCACCAAAGATTAGTATAGTCGTTCCGGTCTACTGCACTCCGAAAAACGTGCGGTGGCAGAACACATGAGGTGGTTGGGACTAGAGGGAAGGGTGGAAGTTTTATCTTTTACAGGGAGATTTCAATTACAACCCAAACCTTTCGATGGGGTGGGAGACATTTTTGCTGAAGGACAATTGAGAACAGAAGTGGGAGAAAACGATGAGAGATATCTATATTATAGGAAGCAAGGGGATTCCGGCGCACTATGGCGGATTTGAGACGTTCGTGGAGGAACTGGTGAGAAATCACGAGTCGGAGGAGATTTGCTACCATGTTGCCTGCATGAACGCGGAGAAGGAGAGATTTTCCTACCTCGGCGCAGAGTGTTTTCGGATTAAGGTGCCGCAGATTGGGCCAGCCAAGGCGGTCTACTATGATCTGGCGGCCTTCCGGCACTGCGTCAGAGAGGCGCGAAGGAATAGGGCGGAGGCGCCGGTCATCTATGTGCTGGCGTGCCGCATCGGACCATTCATCGGATTTTTAAAGAGAAGATGGAAACGCCTGGGGGGAACGCTGTTCGTGAATCCGGACGGGCATGAGTGGATGCGTGCAAAGTGGAATGGTGCAATCCGCAGATATTGGAAACTTTCGGAGCGTCTGATGGTAAAACACGCAGATCTCTTAATCTGCGATTCAAAAAATATTGAGCGCTACATCAGAGAGGAGTATGCGAAATACCGTCCACAGACCACATTCATCGCCTACGGAACCAATATCGAAGCGCCCGGCATCGGAGGGGATGATTCCGGCATCGTGCAGGAGGCAGCCGGTGCGCAGGAGACGACCGGCGTGCAGGAGGCAGCCGGCATGCAGGAGACAGCCGGCATGCAGTCGGGCGCGCTTGCCCGGCGCGACGAGTGGTATCGCAGGTTCGGTCTGCAGGAAAAGGAATACTATCTCGTGGTCGGCAGGTTCGTACCGGAGAACAATTATGAGACCATGATTCGGGAGTTCATGAAGTCGGACACGTCGAAGAATTTTGTATTGATTACAAATGTAGAGAAAAACAAATTTTACGCGCAGCTTAGGGAGAAGACGGGATTCGACAGGGATTCCCGCATCAAATTTGTGGGAACCGTCTATGATGCAGAACTGCTCGCTGCGATTCGCAGGGGAGCTTTTGCCTATCTTCACGGACATGAGGTGGGGGGCACAAACCCGTCGCTGCTGGAGGCGCTCTCGACAACGGAGTTAAATCTTTTGCTCGGGGTCGGTTTCAACCGTGAGGTGGCGGAGAACGGCGCTCTGTACTGGACGAAGGAGGACGGCAGTCTCTCCGCACTGCTGAGGCGCGCAGAGAACCTGTCTGAGGCGGAACGGGAAAAGATTTCCTCATTGGCGAAGAGCCGGATGAGAGAGTGGTACAGTTGGCCTTACATTGTGAAATGTTATGAGACACTGTTTTCAAAGAAATAAAGGAAGAGGACGAAGATGGAGCAGATTCGTGTGTCGGTGGCGCTTGCGTCCTGCCAGGGGGCGGCGTACATCGGGGAACAGATAGATTCAATCCTTGCGAACCTGTCCGCGGAGGATGAGCTTGTCGTCTCGGATGACGGCTCTTCAGACGGGACGAGGGAGATTGTGAGAGAGTATGAAAAAAGGGATGCCCGTGTTCATTTGACAGAAGGAAAGAACGAGGGGATTATCGCCAACTTTGAGAATGCCATCCGGGCGTGCAGAGGGAACTATATTTTTCTCGCCGATCAGGATGATGTGTGGGACGCGAAAAAGGTGAGCCGGATGCTTTTCTACTTAGAGCGCGATGAGGTTTTTCTTGTCGTTCACGATGCGAAGGTCTGCAACGGGGACTTGAGCAGCGTGGTGATGCCGTCCTTTTTTGCGTATCGCGGTTCCGGGGCGGGAGTCTGGAAAAATTATGTCAAGAATACATACATGGGTTGCTGTATGGGCTTTAAGCGTGAACTGCTCGGGCGGGTGCTCCCGATTCCGAGGGACATCCAGATGCACGACCAGTGGATTGGAATTTTGAGCGACCACTATTATGGAAAATCCGTCTTTCTCGGGGAACAGCTGCTTTTGTATCGGCGCCATGAGAAGAACGCTTCTGATTTTTCCCATAATACGATGCCGGTGATGATAAAAAATCGTCTGCTGCTCGGATGGAGACTTGTGGGCAGAATCCTGAAAAACTTAAGAAAAAAGTAAGAGTTCTGACACATTCCATTTATTGACACTCCGGGCAATTTGTATTATATTAATGCAGTCCGTTACTATTTATTAGTAACAGTTCAGACATAGCCTCATGCAGTGTGTGAAACATGCTTGCATGAAGGAACACACTGCATGAGGCTATGAACGGAGTGCCGGATTATGAGCAAAGTTAGCTGCGAAGCAGCGAGAAAGCACCGAAGGTGCCTTTGCGAATGGCGCGGGCTGAACTGCTACTACTATTAAATAGAGATCGGAAAATAGTTTGATTGTATATAAGATTGGAGAATAGAATATGAATAACAATAGAGATGAGGGAAGAAGCAGAACAGCGTCAGGTCAGAGACCGTCAAATCAGCGCCAGAGCGGACAGAGAACATCAAATCAGCACCCGGGCGGTCAGCGGGCGGCGGGGCAGAGCCAGAGAACGTCAGGTCAGAGACCGGCCGGTGCGCCAAACGGTAAGAGAAAAATGTCTAAAAAACAGATGCGTAAGCGGAAGAGAATCATTTTTGCGGCTGAGATTGTTGTGCTGCTGATTCTTTTGGCCGGATTGGCGATTTGGATGAAATTGTCTAAAATCAATCAGACCGGAAAACTTGACCCGGACGAGCTTTCAATCAACGACCTGGATGATTCGACGAAGGATTTGCTGGACGGTTATACCAACATCGCATTGTTCGGTCTCGACAACCGCTCAAACGGAAGCTATGGTTCCGGCAACAGTGACAGTATTATGATTGCAAGTATCAATAACGATACGCATGAAGTGAAGCTGGTTTCAGTCTACCGTGATACCTATCTGAATGTCTATGACGATGAGTTTAAAAAGTGCAACTCTGCATACGCCAAAGGCGGAGTGAAGGGAGCGGTTGCAATGCTCAACCAGAACCTCGACTTAAATATCAAAGAGTATGTGGCGGTGGATTTCAATGCGATGGTTGAAGTGATTGATTTGCTGGGCGGAATCGACGTGGAGGTTACCACGGAGGAAGCCGGGTATATGCAGGTCTACATCGATGAGATTCAGAGCGTTACAGGAGTGAAGTCCAGCTATGTGCAGGGAGGCGGCGTGTGCACTTTGGACGGTGTGCAGGCGACAGCTTACTGCCGTGTCCGCTATACGGCCGGAGATGACTTCAGACGTGCTGAGCGCCAGAGAATCGTGCTGAGTGCGATGGCAAATAAGGCGAAACAGGCGAAGCTTTCTACTTTGAACAAGATTATTGATGCTGTGTTTGAAGATATCGATACGAGTCTTACTTCTGCTGATATTGTGGGACTTGCCGCTTTTTGCGCGAAGTATGAGATTGCGGGAACCTCGGGATTCCCATTCTCACAGACAACGGAGAAGCTGGGCAAGAAGGGGGATGTCGTGGTGCCGACCACACTCGAATCCAATGTTACTTTGCTGCACAGCTACCTTTTTGGCGAGGATGATTATAAGCCGTCTGCTACCATCTTAGAACTGAGTGAGCAGATTATATCCGACACCGGCAAGACGGAGGAGGACGGAAATACGTTCTCGGCTGATTTCTCGCCGGAGGAGGAGTCGACAGAGGACACGGAAGCATCGTCGGAAAATGATTAGTTATCGTTCTTACCGGCAGAATTTTTGAATAGGGATAGAGAAGAATTATAGAAAGAGCAGGAGAGCATTATGTGTGGAATTGTTGGATATATAGGAAGAGAAGAAGCGGCGCCGATTCTTTTAGACGGACTCTCCAAATTGGAGTACCGCGGTTATGATTCCGCCGGCATGGCAGTCTATGACGGAGAGAAGATTAATGTGAAAAAAGCGACAGGACGTTTGAAAGTGCTCAGCGAGCTGACACACGGAGGCGAGAGCATGCCCGGCTTTGTCGGAATCGGCCACACGAGATGGGCGACCCACGGTGAGCCGTCCGACGTCAATGCGCATCCGCACTACAATGAGGACGAAACGATTGCAGTGGTTCACAACGGTATCATTGAGAACTACCTGAAACTGAAAAAGAAACTGACCGACAAGGGCTATAAATTCCGCTCCGAGACCGACACGGAGGTCTTGGCACATCTTTTGGATTACTATTATAAAGGAGACCCGATTGAGGCAATCACAAAAGTTATGCACCGTGTGGAGGGGTCCTATGCATTGGGGATTATTTTTTCGGATCACCCGGAGGTCGTGTACTCTGTGCGCAAGGACAGCCCGCTGATTGTAGGACGCGGCAAGAACGGCAACCTGATTGCTTCCGACGTGCCTGCGGTTTTGAAATATACCAGAGAGGTCTGCTTTATCGAGAATGAGGAGATTGCGCGTTTATCGGAAGAGACAATTGAGTTTTTCAATGTGGACGGAGAGCCGATTGAAAAAGAGTTCAAGACGATTGAGTGGGATATTAATGCGGCGGAAAAGGGCGGCTATGAGCACTTCATGTTAAAAGAAATCTACGAGCAGCCAAAGACCGTGCGCGATACCATCAGTCCTCGTATCGTGGACAACAGAGTCGTTATCGAGGAGCTCGGCATGACGGATGAGGAAATCCGCGCAATTAAAAAGATTTTTATTGTGGCATGCGGCTCCGCGTACCACACCGGAGTGACTGCAAAATACGTCTTCGAGGGAATGGCAAGAATCCCGGTGGAAGTGGATCTCGCATCGGAGTTCCGCTACCGCAATCCGATTCTGACGGAAGGTGATATTGTCATTATCATCAGCCAGTCCGGTGAGACGGCGGATTCCCTCGCTGCCCTCCGCCTTGCAAAAGAGAAAGGTGCAAAGACGATTGGTATCGTAAATGTAGTTGGAAGTTCCATCGCCCGCGAGGCGGATAAAGTGATGTACACATGGGCAGGTCCTGAGATTGCAGTTGCGACGACGAAGGCCTATAGCTGTCAGCTTGTGGCGGAGTACCTGATGGCGATTAAATTTGCAAAAGTCCGCGGGAACATTACGGACGAGGAGGAAGCGCAGTACTTAAAAGATTTGCAGCAGCTTCCGGCTCAGATTGAATTCATGCTCGGTGACAAGGAAAGGATTCAGAAGTTCGCGAACCGTTTCATCGCGGCGAAGGATGTATTTTTTATCGGAAGAGGAATCGATTATGCGATTTCCCTTGAGGGTTCCCTGAAACTGAAAGAAATCTCCTACATCCATTCGGAGGCATATGCGGCAGGAGAGTTAAAACACGGCACCATTTCTTTGATTGAGGACGGAACGCTTGTGACAGCGGTCGTGACGCAGGCGGATCTCTACAAGAAGACAATCAGCAATATCGTCGAGGTGAAGACGAGAGGCGCCTATGTGCTTGCGGTCACCAATGCAGATAATTTAGAGATTGAGAAGGCGGCGGATTCGGTGATTTATGTTCCGAAGACGAACAGGTACTTTACGAACTCGCTGGCAATCATTCCACTACAGTTGTTCAGCTATTATGTATCTGTTGGAAAAGGTCTCGACGTGGATAAACCTCGTAACCTTGCCAAATCCGTTACAGTAGAATAAGAGTGAATCGGTCCGGTAGTAAGATCTGACGGCAATTTTGGCTGGCGTCGGAGCTTCGCTGGGCCATTTTACGTGTGAAGCGCGATTCTAAAAAACATATAATTTTGATAATTTTGTCACAAATCGAACACATTTAGAGGGTAAACTCTTTTTTGTAAGGAAGAAGTAACTCGAAAGAGAAAGGAGAACCATTATGGATTACAATAACAATTCTTATCAGAATCAGAATCATACAGAGAATGATAATTTTTATTCTTATCAGCAGTACAATAACCCTTATCAGAGCGTGTACCAGAATCAGCCGGCGGGAGACCCGAAGCCGAAGAAAAAAAAGGAGAAGAAGCCGCATGGTTTTGGTGTGAAGCTGGTGAAATGTGCAGCGATTGCCCTGGTGTTCGGAATGGTCGCAGGACCGACGTTTGCCGGAGCAAATTATCTTGTCAGCAGCGCGCTCGGCACCAGTCAGTCTAAGGTATCGGAAAAGGAGACGAGCGGGGCTGACGAGGCGAAGGCAATCAATGAGTCAAATGAGGACGGAAAAGTTCAGGCGACTTCCACGGGAACCTCGGCAGTCACGACGGATGTGTCGTCTGTGGTGGAGGAAGTGATGCCTTCCATTGTTGCAATTACAAACGTAAGCGAGACGCAGTATCAGAGCTTTTTTGGACAGTCGCAGACTTACGAGAGCACGAGTTGTGGTTCCGGAATCATTGTCAGTCAGGACGATGACAACCTGTACATTGCGACCAACAACCATGTGGTGGACGGAGCGTCCAGTCTGACGGTTCAGTTCTGTGATGATACGACGGTCAGCGCCGAGATTAAAGGGCAGGATTCCTCCACGGATTTAGCGGTTGTAAAAGTGAATCTGAAAGATATTGATGCGGATACCCTCTCAGTGATTAAGGTTGCGACGATGGGGGACTCTGAGCAGCTCTCCGTGGGAGAGTCCTGTATCGCAATCGGCAATGCGTTAGGATATGGACAGTCCGTTACAACGGGTGTCATCAGCGCACTCGGACGTGAGGTCAGTGTGCAGGATGAGAGCACACAGACGAGCTACACAAGTGAACTGATTCAGACGGATGCAGCCATCAATCCGGGAAACAGCGGTGGAGCCCTCCTGAATATAAACGGTGAGGTCATCGGTATCAACTCCGTCAAATATTCTTCCACCGAGGTCGAGGGAATCGGCTACGCAATTCCAATCGATACGGCAGCGCCGATTATCAATCAGCTCATCACACAGGAGAAAGTGGATGCGGCGGACAGTGCTTACCTTGGAATCAGAGGCGTGGATGTGTCAGATGACGTTTCAGAGTCCTACAACATGCCGACGGGCGTCTACGTCGCGCAGGTGATGGAAAACTCTGCGGCAGCGCAGGCGGGTATCCATCAGGGAGACATCATCACAGCCTTCGACGGCAGGGAAGTGACATCCATGCAGTCCCTCTCTGAACTCTTAGAGTACTATGCAGCCGGCACGGAAGTTACCGTCACTGTCCAGCGCGCCGACAATGGTCAGTATGTCGAGCAGGACATCCAGGTGGTACTTGGAAGCAAGAACTAACATCTGACATTTTTTACAAAGTGGCTCCGGAACAGCAAACGTCCCGGGGCCATTTTTTTCTATTTTGGAAAATAATATTGTAAGGGTACATCACTTCGTGCTAAAATATATATATTAGTAACCGTTTGGTCCGCGCCATTCGCAGCTAACTTTGCTCATAGTCTGGCGCTCCGCTCACAGCCTCATTCCGTGTGCTTCTTTATGCAAGCATGATTCACACACTGCATGGGCTATGGCTGAACTGTTATATATATTATTGCAAGGAAGCAGAATAGAATTGACGTATCATGGAAAAAATGGTAATATCTTAAACCGTGAGAGTTTTTTCGCTTCCAGATAGACGGAGGAATGAACATGAGGAAGAAAAAGATTGTGATTGCACTTGGACATGAAGCATTAGGAACTACTTTGCCGGAGCAGCAGAAGGCGATAAAACGCACTGCTAAGGCGGTAGCGGAGTTTATCCGCGAGGATTATCAGGTGGTTATTACACATAGCAACGGCCCTCAGGTGGGAATGATTCATACCGCTATGTCAGAGTTTTGCAGAATTTATCCAGAGTACACCGCAACACCAATGTCTGTCTGTTCCGCGATGAGTCAGGGATATATCGGATATGATCTGCAGAATGCGATTCATACGGAATTGTTGAGCAAAGGAATCTATAAGCCGGTATCCACGATACTGACACAGGTTGTTGTCGATCCTTACGACGAGGCATTTTACAGACCGACGAAGATTATCGGCCGTGTGATGAACGAGGAGGAAGCGGAAGCGGAGGAGAAGAAGGGTAACCATGTTGTAAAAGTCGAGAATGGTTACCGTCGAATTGTGGCTGCTCCAAAGCCTGTTGATATTGTGGAAATCGATGCCATCCGCGCATTGTCGGATGCCGATCAGGTGGTCATCGCCTGCGGCGGCGGCGGAATTCCGGTTTTATCTCAGGAGAACCATTTGAAGGGCGCAAGCGCTGTGATTGAAAAAGATCTCGCAGCCGGCAAGCTTGCGGAACTGCTAGATGCAGACAGACTTGTCATTTTGACAAGCGTGGACAATGTGTGTCTGCATTACGGTAAGGCAGATGAGAAGCCGTTGTCGATGCTTACCGTGGCGGAAGCCAAAGAGTACTTAGCGCAGGGCGAGTTCGAGGAGGGCACAATGAGGCCAAAGATTGAAGCTGCGATTGATTTTATCGGAGACTCGGCAATCAAATCCGTCCTGATTGCCAAATTGAAAAAAGAGGGCGGCACAGAAGAAGAGAGCACCCTACAGACAGGTATGGGAACACTAATAAAGAAATAAGAGGTAGTAAATGAAAAATATCAGAAGAACAAAAATTATTTGTACCATGGGACCTTCCACAGAAAAAGGGGACGTCTTAAGACAGTTGATTGAAGCGGGAATGGATGTCGCGCGATTCAATTTTTCCCACGGAGATCACGAAGAACAGTTAGGAAGACTGACAAAGTTGAGAGAACTCCGCGAGGAGATCGGGCGTCCGGTTGCAGCGCTGTTAGACACCAAGGGGCCGGAGATTCGTTTGAAAGAGTTTGAGGAAGGAAAAGTTGAACTGAAGGACGGTCAGACTTTTACCCTTACGACAGAGGATATCAAGGGCGATGAGACACGTGTTGCCATCACTTACGCAGGTCTGCCAAAGGATGTCAAGACAGGGAATCGCATCCTGATTGACGACGGTCTTGTGGAGTTGGAAGTTACCAATATCAAACCGGTCGAGAACAAGAAATCCGATGGGATGGACATTGTCTGCCGCGTATTAAACGGCGGTGTCATTTCCAACAAGAAGGGTGTCAATGTGCCAAACGTTGACCTTGCGATGCCGTACATCAGCGAGAAAGATTACAGCGATATCGTGTTTGCTGTGGAGCAGGATTATGACTTCATCGCAGCATCTTTTGTTCGTACGGCAGCAGATGTGTTAGAAATCAGAAAGATTTTAGAGGACAACGGAAACCACGATATCAAGATTATTGCGAAGATTGAGAACATGCAGGGTGTGCAGAACATCGATGAGATTATCCGCGTGTCCGACGGTATCATGGTTGCCCGTGGTGATATGGGTGTCGAGATTCCAATCGAGGAAGTTCCGGCAATCCAGAAGATGATTATCAAGAAGACTTACAACGCCGGAAAAGAGGTTATCACGGCGACACAGATGTTAGATTCCATGATTAAACATCCGAGACCGACGAGAGCGGAGGCGACCGACGTTGCAAACGCAATCTACGACGGAACCAGCGCGATCATGCTGTCCGGAGAGACGGCAAACGGTATGTATCCGGTTGAGGCGTTAAAGACAATGGTGCGCATCGCAGTGAGTACGGAGAGGGATATCAACTACGCTTCTCGTCTGAGAGAGCGTCACATGATGGCAAACCCTGACATTACCAATGCGATTTCGCATGCGAGCTGCACGATGGCAATCGATTTGAATGCATCCGCCATCATCACAGTCACAAAGTCGGGACGCACCGCACATATGATTTCCAAGTTCAGACCGAGCTGCCCGATTGTCGGCGGGTGTCTGACTAAGAAAATATATCGTCAGCTGAACCTTGCATGGGGCGTGATTCCGCTTCTCTTAGAGCAGAAGGATGACGCAAACGAGTTATTCGACTATGCAGTGGACGCTGCGGAGGACGCTGGAGCAATCGACAAGGGCGATGTTGTCATCATCACAGCGGGCGTGCCGCTCGGTGTATCCGGTACAACCAACCTTGTAAAAGTTCAGGTTGCGGGTCACATCCTTGTCAACGGACGCGGACTCAATCAGAGAATCGCAGCCGGCAATTTATGTGTCTGCCGTTCCAACGATGAACTGCAGAGAAACTTCAAACCGGGTGACATCATTGTGGCAAAAGACACCAACAACGACATGATGGAGCAGATGCGCCAGGCGTCCGGTCTTGTCGTAGAGGCGGACAGCGAGACCTGCCATGCCGCAATCGCAGGCCTGAGCCTCGACATTCCGGTTATCATCGGTACAGACAACGCTCTCGAAGTCTTAAAATCAGGAGCATTCGTAAGCATCGATGCAAGAAAAGGTATCGTAAGCGCCAACCAGTAACCGCTGGGGACGCACCCTTTTGTTCAATGGGGACGCACCCTTTTGTTCAATGGGGA
>CAZBUW010000028.1:0-34215 GCA_964495195.1 uncultured Roseburia sp. | reverse complement strand
CTGTTGCTTTTGTCAAGAACTTTTTTATTTTTCTTTTTGAAGTTTTAAACCGTCAGGTTTATCGCTTCAAATCTCAGCGGACTTTCAAGCTGGTCAAGTAGTCAAACTTCCATGTCTTATCTGCCGCTGTCTTCTGTTTTGCAAGAAGCTTTGCTATTATATCAGATGTCAAGTTTCTTGTCAAGAAGTTTTTTCAAAAAAATAAACAATTCATATTGTTTTAAAAAGCGGAGAAGGAGGGATTTGAACCCTCGCGCCGGTTACCCGACCTATACCCTTAGCAGGGGCACCTCTTCGGCCACTTGAGTACTTCTCCGAATTTGTTTTACAATATGATATTGTTTCGCGTTGTGACGCATAGATTATTCTACTAGATAAGATGATATTTGTCAATCATAATTTTTGTTTTTTTCAGCATTTGCATTTTATTTGAAAGTTATTCACATTTCTATGGCTCCGTGCAAAATTCTTTTCCGGCGGTCTCGTAAAGATTATTTCCGTCAGAATCGATGACCACGATGACAGGAAAATTCTCAACTTCAATCCTGCGGATTGCCTCCGCCCCTAAATCTTCATAGCAGACAATCTCTGATTTGGTGATACACTTTGAGAGAAGAGCCCCCGCTCCCCCGATGGCTGCGAAGTAGACTGCCTGATTGCGGATGATTGCATCGATAACTTCTTTTGTGCGCTTTCCTTTTCCAATCATCGCCTTTTCCCCGAGGTCTAGCAGTGTCGGCGCATACTTATCCATGCGGCTTGCGGTGGTCGGTCCTGCGGAGCCGATTGGTCGTCCCTCACGCGCCGGGGAAGGACCCATATAATAGATAGTACTGTCTTTGATGTCAATCGGCAGTTCCTCTCCGCGTTCTAACGCCTCTATCATTCTCTTGTGCGCGGCATCCCTTGCAACATAGATGGTTCCTGTAATATAGACGTAGTCTCCTGATTTCAAATCTTTGGTAGTTTCGGCTGTTATCGGTGTTGTAATATGTTTATCCATTTTTCCTCTTCCCGCCATAATTTTTTGGCTTTTCTTAATGATAACTTCTGAAAATGATTGATACAGTACACTAGATTTCCCGTATCACATGCCGATTTACATGGCAACAGATATTGACTGCCACCGGAAGTCCGGCGATGTGAGTTGGGTAGGTATTGATATTAACTGCAAGCGCGGTTGTCGTTCCGCCGAGTCCCCCCGGGCCGATTCCAAGCTTGTTGATGCGCGCTAGCATCTCCTCCTCCATCTCCCGCACATACGGGATATCGGAACGTTCATTGACCGGCCGTGTCAGCGCTTTCTTTGCGAGGATGGCACATTTTTCAAAAGTTCCGCCGATACCAACTCCTACAACCATAGGTGGACATGCATTCGGCCCCGCGTCTTTTACCGCGGTAAGGATTGCATTCTTGACGCCTTCGATTCCATCCGCCGGTTTTAACATAAAGATACGGCTCATATTTTCACTTCCGAAACCCTTCGGCGCAAATGTGATTTTTACTTTGTCGCCCGGCACAATGGAATAATGAATGACCGCCGGTGTATTGTCCTTGGTATTTTCACGGATTAATGGATCTTTGACGACGGATTTGCGCAAATAACCTTCCACGTAGCCCTGGCGCACTCCCTCGTTGATGGCTTCCTCTAAATTGTCTCCTTCAAAATGGACATCCTGCCCGATTTCCACAAAGAGGACTGCCATCCCTGTGTCCTGACAGATTGGAATCATCTCCTCATCTGCAATTTTTAAATTTTCCCGGAGCTGGTTTAAAATCTTTCTGCCGAGCTCTGATTTCTCAGTCTTTGTCGCGTATTTCATCGCCTCATCCATGTCTTTCGACAGATAATGATTCGCCTCGATACACATCTCCTTGATTTTTTCTGTAACTACGCTTGTCTGTACGGTTCGTATCATATTGCTCTATCCTTCCTGCTGGTTCTTTTTATCATCTTTTTCCTTAAAATAGGTGCGAATTCGGTTGAGCGCCTCATTGTCGATTCCTGATTTCATATCCGGGAACGCTTTCACAAGTCGCCTGAAACCACGGTTTCTGTTCTCTAACAACTGACGATATTTCTCGTTTAACTCTTCTTTGAGCTGTAACTTCTCTTTTATGCTGCCACTGTAAGCCGCCCATTTTTCTTCGTGTGCCTCCTTCTTTGCCTGAAGTTCACTCTTCGCTTCCATCACATTTTCGCCGAGGGCAAGACCAATTCTCTCCTTCGTCTCGTCGAACTTCTCCTTTGTCTCATCAACTTTTTCAAGCAGATTTGCATGCGTCTCCTGGAACTCTTCCGACTTTTCGATGACAGTGTTCACATTCTCATAAATATTCTCACCGATTTCATCCGAAACCTTATGAATCTGGTCTGCAACTTCATGTAAAAGTTTTAACTGCCTGTTGAACTTAAGGATGGTGGATACCGTCACACAGAGATCAATGGCAAACACCGTCATGATTATGACTAAAAAAACGACACCGACGACAAATGGAATTGTCGTTATTGTCTTATAGATAACCGGATGAACAATGTCCATGATAAACGTGCACGCCAGCCCCCAATAGATGGAAAACTTCAGACAGACATATCCTTTGATGTTAAACGGCTTGTCTGAATAATCCCACCATTTGTTGTGAAAAACTTTTTCCAGCAGGAATCCCGTGATAAATTCAAGTATGGATGTCAGTAAAAAGGAACCGGTAAAAAGAAAGAACAGATTCTCTTTGAGCGGTGTCAAAATTGCGACGACGATCACAACTCCGCATCCATAGATTGGACAGTAAGGCCCATTCAAAAAACCTCTGTTTACAAATTTTCCTGTGTCGAGCGCCGCGTAGGATACCTCCGTACACCAGCCTAAAAAAGCATAAATGATAAAAATCCATACAAGTTCGTAAAAATTCTGTGGCATGACATTCTCCATTCCTGCCCTGACTCTGTAATCAGAGGGAGCATATTTTATATAAAAAACAATCGAATATAATTCACATTATATCCGATTGTTTTTTTCAAGACAAGAGGCTCTTATAAGCTAACATCTATATCCAACTCACCTTATTACATATTTTTCCTCATCGTTCTATGACTTCTTTCTCAACTCTCCCAATTTCTTTTTACAAAAATGCTACTTGCAATTCCAAATATAAAGCATACAAGATAACTACCGACTATCATCCCTATTCTTCCATCACAAGTTCCGAAAAGTTCGGTAACACTAAGCGGCAGAACAAAGCAGATATATCCGAAAAGCTCTGCTCCGATGAGGAAAAAGACCGCCGGGAGCAGCAAGACTGCCGCGGACAAAAGAAGGGATTCCTCTTTTTTCTTTGCCATAATTGAAAAGAATAATACAATAGAACCAATGCTGCTCAATACCAGAATCCTCAGTAAAATTAAGAATATAAAGCAGCCGCAAATACTAATGTCCCTTGCGATAAACTGCAGTCTTTCCAGATTCCCCGCCGCCGCGAAAAATCCCGGCAGACCATAAACTTTTGCAATATTATAAAGCTCTACCCCGGAAAAAAGAAGCGTGATAACCGCCGCATACAAAAACACCTGCACCATCTTTCGCACAAAAAATCCGGTACGTCCTCTCTGTGTTGCCCTGACAATCAGGCTTGCCTTTGTCTGCTTTTCGTAGGTAAATAACAGATAGAAAAACAGGATGGCAAAAATCATCAATTTTATTGCCAAAAGGCGGTTCGTCCGGTAGGATTCCTCCCCGAATAATTCCTCATAGCCAATCGGATTTACCATCTGGCACTGAATTTTTGTCTTATCCTGATAATTTTTTAACGATTCCAAACGCTCCCGCAAAATTGTGACAGCCTCTTCCTTCTGTCCAATGTTATCGTATGCAAGCATTTTTGACTCGTATTCGGAATAAGTTATTTTTTCATTCTGATAATCGGCGAAAAGCGCCTCCATGTTCTCATAATCACGCGCAACTTCCCGCTCTTTTTCCCCTATCAATGCCTCCGCTTCCCCGAGAGGTTTTTCTTCCAATTCCTCATAAAAACTGTTAAGATAAGCCGTCGTCACATCATAAAATCGAAATTCCTCTGTCACTTTTCCACTCTGTGCCCAGTAAATCATCACAACCAGAATAAAAATTCCTCCCTGGAAAAACAGATTCTTATAAACCTCAAATCCCGAAAAAGAAAGATAATTCACAAGATTTAACAACTTTCCAAACATTTTTTTTAAGAACGAAATAATTTTTGGCTCAACGGAATACGGGTACTTCCTTTTCTGTAAAAAGATGAGCAGCGGCACCAAAAGAAAGAACAACAAAATGCTTCCTGCCGCAAACAACTCTTTTACCCCGACCGGATTTCCAAACAGGCTGCAATTCTGATACACCCCCAAAAAGTTCTGTATATCCAACAGACCCCAGAGGTTCAGATACTTAAAATACACGAATGAACTTTGCACCGAAATGCCACGGTATAGCAGATATTCGACTACAATTACAACAATACTTACAACAAATGCCGCCGTCACATCTCCAATCAGTGAAAATACAAACCAACAGAAAAGGGAGAGCAAAAACATTCCCAACGCGTGAAAAATCAGGCTTAAGATGACAAATCCCCCTATTGTATAACATCCGTTCACTTTTTGAAACTGTTCCATCATCTGAATTGGCGCAGACAAATCTCCCTTTCCATACAAAAAGACTGACACACACCAATTCACCCCATAGGTCAAAAGCGTTCCCGCCACCGATGCAAAAAGCAGGATAAAAATTCTTTTTATGGCAAGGCTTCCCCTCCCCTCCGGCGCACTGTGAATCACGCTCCACAATCCTTTTTTTCGTTCCTGCACAAATTGCAGACAAAGCAGAAAAACCAGAATTAAAACGATAACATTACTAAAATCATACTCAAAAAAAGCGTCAGCCGCCAAGTCATTCTGCAAAGAGAGTGACACCTCATCCATCCCCGAAAAATCTTTTAACGTTTTTTCGATATTTTTTCCGGAAAATCCACTCTCCTGTGCAAAGATACTGACTTTGTGGTAGGTGTCATAATTCTCGCGAATACCTTCTAAAAATGCAGGATAATTCTCCAACTCGTCTATTTTTTGCAAAATCCGGCTGCGATTATAGGCATGGACATTCCAAATGCCTTCCTGCGCTGCCGCCTCCTGCAAAAGTTCTTCTTTTGCCTCTTCTAATGACAAATTTCGATACTCTTCCACTTGTTTTTCATAATCGTCTGAAATCTCCCAAAATGATGTGTTAAGACCCGTCGTCTCTAAGACTTCCTGCTGTTCTTTCAGGAAAAAGAACAAATTTAAGAAAAGCAACAGCAGTACTGTGAGTAAAAATTTTTTCTGAAAAAAAATACGCTTTGCCTCATTCATGCTTTTTCCTCCAGAAAATATAAGTAGACATCCTCTAAATTATGTCTCTCGTAAATTGCCGGCACACCGCTTTCTGCCACAATCTGAATCAGATCTTCCGGTGAACCTTCCTTTATCATCACCCCATCTTTTAACAACAGAATTTTGTCCGCAATCGATTCAATATCGCTCACAATATGCGTTGCCACAAGTACAATCTTGTCTTTGCCCAATTCCCCGATGAAATTCCGGAGACGAATCCGCTCCTTCGGGTCTAATCCTGCAGTCGGTTCGTCTAACAATAGTATTTTTGGTTCGCCAAGCAGCGCCTGAGCCAATAAAATTCGCTGCTTCATTCCGCCGGAGTAACCGCCAATTCTCCGATTTGCCTCTTTTTTCAGATTGACGACATCTAACAGTTCCTCAATCTGTATCTTTGCTTTCTTTTTTGGAATCCCTTTTAATTCCGCCATATAAAACAGAAAATTTTTTCCGGTAAACTGTTCATAAATTCCCTGCTGCTGCGGCATATAACCTAAAAGTCTCCGGTATTCTTTCCCAATGGACAAAATATCAGCGCCGTCGAGCAGAATATTTCCGCTTGTCCGCTTCATGTTGTCCGTAATCAGGTTCATCAGTGTACTTTTTCCGGCGCCGTTTGGTCCGAGCAGCCCATAAATACCCTCCTCAAAAATCAGATTGCAGTCGTTTAATGCCACTTTCGTCCCATATTCTTTTCTCAGATTCTGCATTTCCAATCTCATGTTTGCAACTCCTCAATCTTTATTCGTAGCGCGTTTCCGTGACATTTCCGGTCCCGAACTCTGATTTGTCATATGCTAAAATTGCATTGTCTTCCTGTACAAAAAGAGCGGTGTCGGAAACTCCAAAAACTAAATTCCGATTGTCCGCAAGTGAAATCGTCTCGACTATTGTTCCGTCCGTCTCCTTTACAGTGACTGTGTGATTTTTGTAAGCGTCGTTATCTTCATGAATAAAATAGTTATTGTCACACTCTACTAAATTATCTTCATAGAGATAGGTTCCGTCATAATAAAGAAACGAATAACAATTTGGATTTTTTTCTACAACAGACTCCTTTTTGTCTGTAAGATCCAATTTCATAATTCCTTCATTTGCAACGGTATAATATATTGCATCTTCTGCTAATGCAAAAGAAATCACATAATTTTTTCCATCATAAGATAAAAGAACCTCCTCTTCTCCTGTTGAAGCGTCATAACAGACAATCTCCCCGGTGAAGTCTAATTCTTCGTTCGCTTTATTTCGATTCATATATATTTTATCGCCGTCAGTTTGAAAACAACTGTAGTTATAACCTTTTTCCTCAATTTTTTCCAGCTCGGCATCTTTTTCCAATTTTACCCGATAGAGTGTTTCTCCTTCCGTCTCGTAACTCACCAGATAAAAATAGTCTCCATTTAAAAATCCCATTGGACATACATAGTCATTCGGTGATATTTTATACAACTGCGTTATCTCTTCATGATTCGACCCATCTTCTTCCATACAGGATAATGTAAAATAACTCTTGTCATTTAGAGAAGTATAGTAGACTTTTCCATCCGCATACCACACACAGCCTAACGAAGCTCCCTCTATGTAAGCGTTGCAGTCTGACGTGTTGTGCTGACAGTCTGCTTTTCCACAAAGTTTCACATATTCCCCCGATTCTTCTTCCAGATAATAGAGGCAGCTCTCCTGTTCGTTCAGATAATAGTAACCGTTCTCCCCCTCCGTAAGATTTGACTGCCAGTCAAACGCGTTGTTTCGCTTTGCGCTTTTTTCCTCTGTCGTTTCCTCTCCGCAGGCAGTAAGCGCAAGCAGCGCTGCTGCCATTAAAATTGATACTTTCCCCATTAACCTTCTCCGCATATTTTCCCTCCAAAAATTTTTTAATATAAGTCAGATTGTGGCAAGAATTCCTGCCACAATCTGACTTATAAATTATACATACATATTTCCTATATTAACAACGGTATTTCCATTTGCCTTTCCAAATCCAGTATATCTATAAATTCTATAACCACTATCTGCATTTCGCTGAGCCCTTACAGAATTTGTAGATTCTGAATAATCAGTGGCTTTTCTTGTAATTATCTGTGTACCACCAATAATTCTCTGATAAGTTGTAACACTAGCTTCCATTTCTGCTGCTACACCATTCGTAGTCCACACACTTACATATGCTCTTTCTTGTGAACCATTATAATCCTGTGAACCAGATGATGCCCCTGCAGACCAAGCAAGACAGCTTATACTTGAACCACCTAATAACATTGTAGCTGTCATTATCATTACAGCTAATTTTTTTAGTCTTTTTTTCATGTCAATATTACCCTCCATTTTCATTATTTTTTATAAGAATTCTTATATATTTAAGATAACGATTCTTTGTTTCTCTTGCCATACCAAAATCGGAACATTTTATGTTCCAATTTTGGTATGGTCTTTTTTTCAATTACATTGTAAAATAAAAATAGTTTTAATGACAAGGAGAAAAGCAAATGAAAAATATGATAAAACTATTAAAAACTATTTTCTTATGCTGTTTTTTACTTAGTATACTAGATACTTCTTCTCTTAATTTTTCTTATCAAAACTCAACATTAGAAATACAAGAAAATGATTCTTTTGGTCCAATCGCAGAACTTTTATCCTTAAATTAATTTTTCTAACTCATTCTTTAAAATATCTCTCATCACTTTATCATCATTTGCTGCTGCAATATAATATCCAGCTTTCAAATGATGATAATATTTCCATTTATATGAACAATCTAATTCACCATGTTTTATTCCACACCTGATATCCCATGCCATCTCTCCTATTATACATGGTATGATAATTGCATAATTTATTCTAATTGATAATTCCAGTATTTTTTTCCCGATTTGATAAGACTCTCTAAATTGATCCAATTCTCCCAAACATTTCATTTTATTATAACTAATTACAATTCCTAATCCCTGTGCATCATATTCCGCCATATAATTACATGACAAATCTTTTAGCAGCATATCATAAATTTCAATTGCGCTTTTTTGTTCCTTTTTTCTTAAATGATAATTTCCCATATTCATAATAATCAATATTTCTTCTGTTGTAAATGGATATACCTTATCTAAATACTGTTCGTAATTTGGAACAGTTAATTTCAACGCCCGCTTAAACTCCCTTAAACTTTCCTCGTCAGACATTTTTCCCAATGCCCTTTTTACGATTGCATTTTCTCTGATAAGATATTGCTGATGGGCTGTTCCACTTATTTTTTCTTTTTTTAGTATTTCTAAATATTCTTCTGCTTCCTCATAACAGTGCATCCGAACGGCATCCTCAATACACTCCCGGTATTCCATTGCTTTTAAGTCTTCCCCCGTACAGATAGCATAATTGCGACCGGAAAACCGTTCCATTCTCTCCATAAGCTGACGATAAGTTTCATTTTTTACGCCGGTTCTCCCATTTTCGATTCTCGATAAAGTCTGGACGGAACATATGTTTTCCGCCAGCTCCTCCTGTGACATTCCACAGGCTTCCCTTGTCAATTTGATTACCATTCCTGATTTGTAGTAAGACATCCTATTTTTTCCTCGCAGTATTTTTCTAATTCCTCTGCTTCTTCCTGTTTTCCCCATAAGAGGTAGATATAATACGCCATCTTACAGTATTCGAGACACTCCTGCCGATTCAGATTTGCACCGTCAATCTTTTCTTTTAACCGAACTTTTTTGAAAAAATAATTTCCGAGCGGATATAACACTTTCTGCTTTCTCATTACGGTGATTAATTCCTCTAAATACTTTAATGCTGCTTCGTAATTTTTCTCCTCTTCCCACAGGGTTACAAGTTCCTCTAAAAGAAAGCGTTCTATTTTCTGTTTTTGTTTTTTGGCGTGATAACTTCTTACATATTCTAAGAGTTCTAATAGATTCTGTTCAATTTCTTTTCCCTTCTTATCATCTACTTTTCTTAAAGTTGTATTATAAATGAAAGCTAATTCCAATTCAATTTTACTATACAGCTTCATTTTCTGCTTTTTGGGATTTGTATATGAAATTGCTCTTTTCACTTCTTTATAAATTAATTTTTCATTTTCCTGTCTGTAAATCATATACTTTATCTTACAATATAAATAAAACTGACATTGAAGTGAATTATCTTTATCCATTATCTTCTCATACGCTTCTAAAGACTCTTCAAATTTCTTATAATCATCTGTATTAATCTGATTCACTAATCTATTTCTTATAAACCAATTTTCATAATCTTTATCATCTAACATAATCTCAAATTGATTTACTTCCTGCCCTATTCTCGATAGCAGCGTCTCACAGGTTAAAGAATCTATTTCTCTAATTCCAGACTCTAATCTACAAAGTACTGTACGGGAACAAATTCCTATACAGATATCGTTTTGATTCAATCGATATCTTTCTCTATAATATTTTAAAATAAGTCCAACAGTATTTTGTTCTAAATATTCATTTTGCTCTTTTTTCATTTGATTTTCTTTGAATTACCTATTTTTAACAATAGTAACTTGCTGTTTCATGCAAATTTGTTACAGATACACGAGAAGCAGCCGCCGTATGATTTTTCACACAGCGCTGCTTCGCATTTCTCATAAAATATAAAATTTATTCTTCGGTGTTCTCCTGCTCCTCTAAGGCTCTCTCCACCAAGCGCTCCAGGGAGTTGTCTGCTGTCTGGTCTGCATTTTCAGAATCGCCCTCCTCGCCCTCTGTTCCGAGTAAGGATTTGTCCTCTCTGACTTTTGCGATGCTTGCGACTGTGACATCCCCGTCTAAGTTCATGAGCTTTACACCGGAGGTGATTCTGCCGAGCAGGGCAGTGTCGGATACTTTGATGCGGATGATGATTCCCTCCGTGGTAATCAGCATCATCTCGTTATCCTCGTTTACTGCTTTCACGCCGACGATATTTCCGGTCTTCTCCGTGATCTTATAACATTTTACACCTTTGCCGCCTCGAATCTGGGTCGTAAATTCGGAGATTAACGTACATTTTCCAAGTCCTTTTTCTGAGACAATCATCAATGCCTCGCCCTGGGACTCCATCTGCATGGCGACAACTTCATCGCCGTCTGTCAGATTCATACCGATGACTCCCATGGAAGTTCTTCCGGTCTTTCTGACGTCAGTCTCCTTGAATCGGATACACTGGCCGTATTTTGTAATCATAAAGATATCCTGTGTGTCGTCCGTCTTCTTAACTTCGATCAGTTCGTCGTCCTCGCGGAGATTGATGGCTGCGAGTCCGGTCTTTCTGACGTTGGCGTAATCCATGATTGGCGTCTTTTTTACGATACCTTTCTTAGTCGCCATGAAGAGGTAATTGCCCTCCGTATATTCCTTGATTGGAATCACTGCGGTGATTTTTTCGCCCGGCTGCAACTGCAGCAGATTGATAATCGCCGTTCCGCGCGCGGTTCTTCCGGCTTCCGGAATCTCGTATGCCTTCATTCGGTAAACTCTTCCGGTGTTGGTAAAAAACATCAGGTAGTGATGCGACGTCGTCATAAAGAGATCTTCGATGTAATCGTCGTTAATTGTCTCCATGCCCTTGATTCCTTTGCCGCCACGGTTCTGCGCGCGGAAGTTGTCAAGGCTCATGCGCTTGATGTATCCCAATTTCGTCATTGTAACTACAGTGTTCGTTACAGGGATTAAATCCTCCATCGAGATATCGTACTCGTCAAATCCGATGGCGGTTCTTCTCTCATCTCCGTATTTTGCGGCGATTGCGAGAATTTCCTCGCGGATGACGCCGAGAAGTTTTTTCTCATCTGCTAAGATTGCTTTCAACTCTGTGATGCGGTCCATGAGTTCCGCGTACTCCGCCTCTAATTTTTCGCGCTCTAAACCTGTGAGCGCACGGAGTCTCATGTCGACAATCGCCTGAGACTGCGCATCCGATAAGGAGAAGCGCTCCATCAGTCGTTCCTTCGCTTCCGGCGTCGTCTTGCTCGAACGGATAATCTGGATGACTTCGTCGATATTGTCGAGTGCTGTGAGCAATCCCTCTAAGATGTGGGCACGCTCCTCCGCTTTGTTCAAATCGTATTTTGTTCTTCTTGTAACTACATCTTTCTGGTGAATGAGATAGTAGTTTAACATCTCGTAGAGGTTTAAAATCTTTGGCTGATTGTCTACGAGGGCTAACATGATAACGCCGAAGGTGTCCTGAAGCTGCGTATGTTTGTAGAGCAGATTTAAGACGACATTCGGATTGACGTCACGCCTTAATTCAATACAGATGCGCATTCCCTGGCGGCTGGACTCATCGCGGAGATCCGTGATTCCGTCCACCTTCTTGTCGCGGACGAGCTCGGCAATCTTCTCCACGAGTTTTGCCTTGTTGACCATATACGGAAGCTCCGTGACAACAATTCGGTTCTTGCCGTTTTGCATCGGCTCGATATTTGTCACGGCGCGGACTCTGATTTTGCCGCGCCCGGTGCGGTATGCCTCGTTGATTCCGGCGGTTCCAAGAATGGTCGCCCCGGTCGGAAAGTCAGGTCCCTTCACGATTTCTAATAACTCTTCTATATTTGTCCCGCGGTCGAACTCAATCTGGTTGTCGATAATTTTTACCACGGCATTGATTACTTCGCGGAGATTGTGTGGTGGAATATTTGTCGCCATTCCAACTGCGATACCGGTGGTTCCGTTGACTAACAGGTTCGGATAGCGTGAAGGCAGCACAGTAGGCTCCTTCTCCGTCTCATCAAAGTTCGGCTGAAAATCGACGGTATCTTTGTTGATGTCCGCGAGCATCTCCATCGAGATTTTGCTCAGACGCGCCTCGGTGTATCGCATCGCTGCGGCGCCATCGCCATCCATGGAACCAAAGTTTCCATGGCCGTCCACGAGCGGATAACGGGTCGACCAGTCCTGTGCCATATTGACTAATGCACCGTAGATGGAGCTGTCACCGTGCGGATGGTATTTACCCATGGTGTCTCCGACGATACGTGCACATTTACGATGTGGCTTGTCCGGACCGTTGTTCAATTCTATCATAGAAAACAGCACACGGCGCTGTACCGGTTTCAAACCATCTCTTACATCCGGCAAAGCCCGCTGTGCGATAACGTTCATTGCATAACTGATGTAGGATGTTTCCATTGTTTTTTTCAGATCCACGTCCTGAATCTGGTCAAAAATCTTGTCATCCATTTCTATTTGTCTCCAATCTCATAAAATCGATTACATGTATGTAATCATGAACAATTTAGCTACATTTGTAATGATTCAGATCCACACCTCGATTCCGCTTCGCTTCATCTCGGTGCGGCTTCTCGCCAAATAGATTTTGTATCAGCTCCTCTCATAGCCAATATGACAGTCGAATTCATGCAAGCATGATTCGTCTATCATACCGGCTATGGCTGAACTGATACAAAAATCTATTTTGCTCTGAATCATTACAAATCCCAATTGGTCATATATTTTGCATTCTCTTCAATAAATTCACGGCGCGGCTCTACTTTATCGCCCATCAGAGTTGTAAAAATCAGATCAATCTCCGACGAATTTTCCTCGTCAATCTGGACTTTCTTTAAAATTCTGCGCTCAGGGTCCATCGTGGTCTCCCAGAGCTGCTCCGCATCCATCTCCCCGAGTCCTTTATAACGCTGAATCTTGTTGTTCCCGTCGCGTCCGATCTCTGTGAGGATTGCGTTGAGTTCCTCGTCCGTGTAAGCATACCAGATTTTTTTGTTCTTCTCGACTTTAAAAAGCGGCGGCTGCGCCAGATAGACGTGTCCCTGCCGGATAAGCTCCGGCATAAAACGATAGAGGAACGTCAACATTAACGTGTCAATATGTGCACCGTCGACATCGGCATCGGTCATGATAATAATCTTGTCATAGCGCAATTTGCTGATATCAAACTCATCGTGGATTCCGGTACCGAAAGCGGTAATCATCGCTTTAATCTCCGCATTGGCGTAAATCTTGTCCAATCTAGCCTTCTCCACATTCAATATTTTTCCACGGAGAGGAAGAATTGCCTGTGTGGCACGGTCTCGGGCTGTCTTTGCAGATCCGCCCGCGGAATCTCCCTCAACGATATAAATTTCACAATTTTTTGGATCCTTGTCCGAACAGTCCGCGAGTTTTCCAGGGAGGGATGTCCCCTCGAGCGCTGTCTTTCTCCTGGTCAAATCGCGTGCTCTTCTCGCCGCCTCCCTTGCGCGCTGTGCGAGTACAGATTTCTCACAGATGGTCTTTGCAACCGCAGGATTCTGCTCTAAGAAGTAAGTGAGCTGTTCGCTGACAACGGAATCCACTGCACCTCTCGCCTCACTGTTTCCAAGTTTCTGTTTTGTCTGTCCCTCGAACTGCGGCTCCTCAATCTTGATGCTGATGATCGCTGTCAATCCCTCGCGGATATCATCCCCGGTGAGCGCCGGCTCGGAATCCTTTAACAATTTATTCGCTCTCGCATAGTTGTTGAAGGTCTTTGTCAGGGCATTGCGAAATCCCGCAAGGTGTGTTCCACCCTCCGGTGTGATGATGTTGTTGACAAAACTGTAGGTCGCATCGTTGTAGGAATCGTTGTGCTGCATTGCAACTTCCACATAGACTCCGTTTATCGTGCCTTCGCAGTAGATGACATCCGGATAGAGCGCCTCTTTGCTGCGGTTTAAGTAAGTGACAAACTCCTTAATCCCACCTGCATAGTGGAATTCATGGTTGTGTATGGAATCCTCTCTGGTATCCTTCAGTACGATTCTCAAGCCTTTTGTCAAAAAGGCGGTCTCTCTCAATCTCTGTTTTAAGGTGTCGTAATCGTATACGGTCTCCTCGAAAATGCTGCCATCCGGCCAAAATGTAACCTTTGTTCCGTGCTTGTCGGCATCACATGCCCCGACAACTTTGACGTCAGCATCCGGTTTTCCAATCTTATAACTCTGGTAGTAGACATTGCTGTCCTTATATACTTCCACCTCAAGTCTGGTGGAGAGCGCATTTACGACAGACGCACCTACCCCGTGCAATCCCCCGGATACTTTGTATCCGCCGCCGCCGAATTTTCCGCCGGCATGAAGCACGGTATATACGACCTCAAGTGCTGATTTTCCTGCTTTTTTATTGATATCGACCGGAATTCCGCGACCGTCGTCCTCGACGGTGATGGAGTTGTCCGGATTGATAGTCACATAAATATTTTTACAGTATCCCGCCAGCGCCTCGTCGACCGCATTGTCGACAATCTCATAGACAAGGTGGTGCAATCCGCGCGCCGAAGTGCTGCCGATGTACATACCCGGTCTCTTTCTGACTGCTTCAAGTCCCTCTAATATCTGGATTTGGTCCGCTCCATATTCTTGTTCTGCTGCCATTTCTAAAACCTATCCTTTCTCACCCGCTATATTCTGCGGGTAAATCAACTACACAGACTCGGAACCCCTCTCAGTCACGGTTCCCGAAATCACTTCAAATACTTTATTTATCTCAAACCTGTTCTTCACAAATTCATCCAGACCGGTACAGGTGATAATCGTCTGGGTATCATGAATATTATTTAACAGATAATTCTGTCTGTTGCTGTCTAACTCTGACAATACGTCGTCCAATAAAAGAACCGGCGTCTCGTGGATGGAGCGCTTCACCAGCTCAATCTCCGACAATTTTAAAGAGAGCGCCGAAGTGCGCTGCTGTCCCTGCGAACCGAATTTGCGAATGTCAATCCCCTGAATGGAAAAACGCAGATCGTCGCGGTGCGGCCCAACGGAAGTCTGACAGTATTTTAAATCTCTCTCCTTCGCCCGATTCAGTTCATCCTCGAAAAAAATATCCTCGATGTTTGGTTCATACGCTAATTGCAGTTCCTCTTTTTCCCCGGAAATCCGGTAGTGGATGCCGCAGACAATCTCGTTGAGCTCGTCCACAAATCTCTTTCTGCGCGCAATGATTTTCCTGCCGCTCTCAATCAACTGCATGTCCCAGACCGGAAGGGTGTCCTTCAGATCCGGGCGGTAAAGCATATCCTTAAGCAGCTTGTTCCTCTGGTTTAAGACCTTGTTGTACTTTGTGAGATCCGCCAGATAGATTTTGTCGAGCTGACAGAGCTCTGCATCTAAGAATCTTCTGCGCTCCGCAGGACCGTTCTTGATGATGTTTAGATCCTCCGGAGAAAAAAATACCATGTTTAAGATGCCAAACAGCTCGCTCGCCTTTCGTATGGGAACCTTGTTGATGGCGATTCCCTTCGCGCGGTTGTGCTTTAGGTGAATATCAATCTGATATTCCCTCTCTTTTTTAACTACAGTTGTACGAATATGTGCCTCCTGCTCGCCGAAGCGGATCATCTCCCTATCCTTGCTCCCCTTGTGGGACTTCGTCGTCCCGCTGAGGTAGGCGGCTTCTAAGATGTTGGTCTTTCCCTGCGCGTTATCGCCGAATAAGATATTCGTTCCGCCATCAAAAGAAATATTCAAATCTTCATAGTTCCGAAAATTTTTTAATTCGATTGACTTGATAATCATTTCACAATCTTTAAGGTCTCCCCGTTGTAGGTGACCACGTCTCCGTCATAGAGTTTTTTGCCGCGCTGGACTTCTACCTTGCCGTTCAAGGTGACTTCTCCGTCCTGAATCACAATCTTTGCCTCGACGCCGGAGCCTACCAGACCCGCTTTTTTTAAGGCCTGGCCCAATTTAATAAATTCGTCTTCCTCTCGGATATTTACTGTTATCATACTTTTCCTAACCTTGGCATACGCCCAATCTGTTTCCCTTTCTGTCTGTTTTCCCGCACTGACCGCCCCGCAGGTGACAAAGCATTAGTTTGCCGCCGCGTTGAAGTTGACCGGAAGAATCAGGTAGATGAACTTGCCCTCGTCATCTTTGATAAAGCAAGGTGCCTTCGGGTTCACCATGTAGAGCGTCACTTCCTCCTCGTCGATGACACGGAGCGCATCGATGAAAAACTTCGGATTGAATCCAATCAAAATATCCTTCCCCTCTTTTGCGATATCAATATCCTCATTCATGGAGCCGATAAAGGAACTGATCTTCAGATTCATGTTTCCGTCCGAGATGTTCATGATGATTGGTTTTTTATCTCCCTCTTTTACCAGAAGGGTAGCGCGGTCGATACAGTTTAAGAGCTCGCGCTTATTGATTTTTACTTTTGTCTCGTAATCGGAGGAGAGCATCTGCTCAATCTTAAAATATTCTCCCTCGATCAATCTTGAAACTACAACTGTCTTATCAAATTCAAACACAATATGGTTGTCTGAGAAAAAGAGTGATACCTCGTCGTCCGCGTTGCCAGGCAGAATTTTGCTTACCTCCTGAAGTGTTTTTCCCGGAACGACAACCTTCTTGTGGTCGTAGTGGTCTTTCAATTCGATATTGCGGATGGAGATGCGGTGGCCGTCTAAGGATACCACCTTCAACTGGTTGTCCTCAATCTCGAAGAGTTCACCGGTCATCAACTTGTTATTATCGTTGTCCGCGATGGAAAAAATGGTCTGACGAATGACTTCTTTTAACGTAAACTGCGACATATTGATAGAACCATTACGCTCTATGTACGGAATGTAGGAAAAATCTTCCCCTGATTTTCCTACGATATCGAACTTCGCTTTTTCACAGGTGATTGTTGTCTTGAAAGAAGCGTCTGTCTCGATGACAACATCGTTATCCGGAAGTTTGCGGACAATCTCAGAAAAAATCTTAGCATCTAAGGCGATAACTCCTCTCTCTACGATTTCACCGACGATAGTTGTCTCAATTCCTAACTCCATATCATTTGCGGTCAATTTGATTTCATTCGCAGATGCATCAATTAAGATACATTCTAAGATAGCCATGGTCGTTCTTGTTGGAACTGCTTTAGAAACAATGTTAACACCGTGCAGTAAGTTTGATTTGGAACAGATTAATTTCATGTTGTTTATAACTCCTTCCTTAAGCGGCAACGTGAATGCGAAGCCAGATATATATAAAAATAATTAAAAATTCAAAGTCTTCTTCTTAGGGGGTGTTCAAAAGTTCATAACTCCTGTAAGCCTTGATTTTATTGAAAAATTTCGAGCTTAAAACTCTGTGAAAAGTCTTAGGACGAGCTCTTGATAAATTGTGAATAATAAAATATATCAACTTCTATGAACATAGTTATCAATCGCTTATCCCGAGCATTTGAACATGCCTTACACCTCGTTTAAACGTCTTATGAACGTTTTGGTGTGAATAACTCAATTTGGGTTAATTTTCTTTTTAATCGTGTCTATGAGGTTCCTGGTGTCCTCATTGGTCTCATATTCATCCGACACTTTGTTGACTCCGTGGATGATTGTCGAATGATCGCGGCCTCCGAGCAGGGAACCGATGGAATCGAGCGGTGTATCCGTCATGGTTTTGCAAAGATACATGGCAATCTGCCTCGGTCTTGCAATCTGGCTGCTCCTGTTTTTGGAGATCATCTGGTCTAAGGAAATCTGAAAATGCTCCGACACGACCTCAATGATAAGCTGAGGCGTAATTTCCCGAGGCTTGTCCGGAATGATGATATTCTGGAGTTCCTTCATGGCGATATCCATTGTGATCTCTGTCTTTACTAAATTTGAGTAGGCGAGCAGCTTGTTGAGCGCGCCCTCCAATTCCCGGATGTTGGATTTGATGTTCGTCGCAATGTAATTGAGAATATCATCGCTCAGATTCATTTCGTCCGACTCCACTTTTTTGCGGAGGATTGCCATTCTCGTCTCGTAGTCAGGTGTGCCGATGTCTGCCATCAGTCCCCATTCGAAGCGGGAGCGGATACGATCCTCCAAAGTCTCCATGTCCTTCGGCGGCTTGTCCGATGTCAGAATAATCTGCTTGCCGGCGGAGTGGAGAGCATTGAACGTGTGGAAAAATTCTTCCTGCGTACTTTCTTTTCCTATAATAAACTGAACGTCATCGACCATTAGGACGTCGATGGTCCGGTACTTGTCCCTGAATTTTGTCATCGCGGATGCATTACCGTTACGGATGGAATCGATAACCTCGTTGGTGAATTCCTCGGAAGTGACATAGAGTACCTTCGCGTCCGGGTTCTGCTCTAATATGAAGTGTCCGATGGAATGCATCAAGTGGGTCTTTCCGAGTCCAGGCCCTCCATAAATATAGAGAGGGTTGTATGCCTCGCCCGGAGATTCCGCAACTGCGAGGGATGCCGACTGGGCAAAACGGTTGTTGCTTCCGACGACAAATGTATCAAAAGTATAATTTGGATTCAGATTAGAACGTTCCGCGCTCTCCATAGCGGCTGTCTTCTTATTAGAAAGAGAACTTCCCGCGGAGGAGGAACCTGTCTGTATGGAATCTTTTTGTTCCGGCAAAATAAATTC
Source organism: uncultured Roseburia sp. (assembly GCA_964495195.1). Classification (GTDB taxonomy): domain Bacteria; phylum Bacillota; class Clostridia; order Lachnospirales; family Lachnospiraceae; genus Roseburia. The sequence goes on along the minus strand of CAZBUW010000028.1, from coordinate 15,467 downwards.
AATCTCATATTCTGTTCCGATCAGTTCTGCAATTGTCACCTTCAATGGAAGAGAATATTTTTTTACAATATAATTGAGTGCCAGACTGTCGGATACTAAAATGTAAAGTACATTTCCCTGTACGCCGTAGACTTCGAGCGGCTTAAGCCAGGTGTTATAGGAAACATCACTGATATCATGCTCCGTCTTTACCGTCTGTAATATTTCGTTCCATTTTTCTAAAATTTTGTCCATTTCAATACTCCGATTCTTATGGAACACAAAGAAAGGGTAAATTTTCATCCTCTAAAAATAACCCTTTTGCTTTTGTTTTCCTTTTAATATATACACTTAGGACATCATAAATAATCCTACACTGTCTATCCTACACTATTTTGGCTCATTTAGCAATCTAAATTTTGTGGGTATCTTTCCACTACCCTTGTGGAAAGAAAATTTGTCTACGGGGAAATTAGAGGGTTGAAAATAGATTTTAAACACTTCATGTAAAAATGCATAAAATAGTTATAGACCGCATAAAATATAGAGTTAAGCACATTACAAACAAGTTATAAAGGTATTATCCATAGTTTATCCACAAGTTATCCACATTTTGAGGATAACTTATGTAAACGTTGATTTTACTGGGTTTTTGTTCTGTGGAAAAGTACCAAATTTTTTTCAAAAGGCAGTTTTGAGAAAACAAGATATGGGAAAAAAGTAATTGATGTTTACAGATATTGTGGTTGGTGATGGAAAGTATTAGAAAATCCTAAATTATGGCATGTTTTGCTTGACTTCCTGCAATTTTTTTGTTATAAATGAAAATGATGTTTTTTAACGTAGAGGAGGTGGAAACGATATGAAGATGACATTCCAACCAAAAAAGAGACAGAGATCTAAAGTTCATGGATTTAGAAGCAGAATGAGCACAGCAGGCGGAAGAAAAGTATTGGCTGCAAGAAGAGCAAAAGGAAGAAAGAAATTATCAGCTTAGGCCACATCTTTGTGGTCTTTTCTTCTTTATGAAAGGGCATGAATGCCGGATGAAGTATTCAGAATCATTGAAGAAAAACAGAGATTTTCAGAACGTATATCAGAACGGGAAGTCTTATGCGAACCGTTACCTTGTGATGTACGTTTTGAAGAATCAGACCGGGCGCAACCGCGTCGGGATATCAGTCAGCAAAAAAGTAGGAAATAGTGTTATCAGACATCATCTGACCCGGCTGATCCGGGAGAGTTACCGGCTACATGAGGACATGTTTAATAGTGGTTTAGACATTGTAGTCATCGCAAGAGCGACAGCGAGAGATTGTAAATATCGTGAGATTGAGAGTGCGCTGCTGCATCTTGGAGGTCTTCAAAGAATTGTAAAAGAATGAAATTAGAATAAGAAAAAGAAGATGGAATCATTTTGAAAAAATTATTCATTGCGTTGATCAAATTTTATAGGAAGTATATTTCTCCGATGAAGACAACGAAGTGTCCTTACTATCCGACCTGTTCCACTTACGGTCTTCAGGCGGTGGAGAAATATGGGGCACTCAAAGGGGGAGCTTTGGCACTTTGGAGAATTTTAAGATGTAATCCTTTTTCAAAAGGTGGATATGATCCCGTTCCATAGATGGAGGTATTTAGTTGACAGACATTTTATTAACAGCATACGACGGCGCAATACTTGGACCGATTGCAAAGTTACTTGGATGGATTATGAATGGAATCTACATGTTGATGGATATGATAGGTATTCATAATGTAGGTTTGTCTATTATTATTTTTACTGTTGTCATTTATGCGTTGATGTTTCCATTGACCTACAAGCAGCAGAAATTTTCAAAGTTGTCTCAGAAGATGAACCCGGAGTTACAGGCGGTTCAGAAGAAATACAAAGGAAAAAATGATCAGGCTTCCATGCAGGCGATGCAGGAGGAGACACAGCTCATCTATGAAAAATACGGTGTTTCACCGATGGGAAGCTGTGTACAGATGTTGATACAGATGCCGCTTTTGCTGGCGCTGTACCGCGTGTTTATGAATGTACCTGCCTATGTTACCAGCGTAAAAGCGGATTATCTTGATCTTGTGAACGGTATCATGGCGACCGAGGGATATCAGGATAAGATGACAACCTTCGTGGAGAATATGAAGCTGACAACCGTTGGAGCTGATTTTACAGTGCAGGACAACGGTGTATTGTCAAATTACATTGTGGATGTTCTTTATAAGATGAACAGCTCTGGATGGGAAAGCTTAAAGGATGTGTTCCCTTCACTTTCAGATTTGATATCTTCCACCTATAGCGTGGTGGAGGGTGTCAACAAGTTTATCGTGTTAAATATTTCAGATACACCACTTTTTGTAATCAAAGAGAGCTGGACAAGCCATAATTATCTGATGATTTTGGCGGCATTTCTTGTTCCGCTGATTTCTTATGCGACACAGGTGCTCAACATCAAGCTGATGCCGCAGGCGTCGACCGGCGAGGGAAACGATGCGATGGAACAGCAGATGAAGATGATGAACAAGACAATGCCAATCTTTTCATTGGTAATGTGTTTTACGGTTCCGGTCGGACTTGGTATCTACTGGATTGCCGGTGCATTGATTCGCAGTATTCAGCAGTTTTTGTTGAACAAACATTTCAACAATATTGATCTGGAAGATATCATTGCAAAGAATCAGGAGAAGGCGAAGAAGAAACGTGAAAAAATGGGAATCGCCGAGAGACAGATTTCAAGTGCAGCCCGCATGAATACAAAGAATATCGCGGATGTGAAAGAGACGAAGACAATGACATCTGCCGAACGTGAACTGGAATTGGAGAAAGCCGCTGCAAAGAAAGCAAATGCAAAAGAGGGAAGCATGGCAGCAAAAGCGAACATGGTAAAAGAATTCAACGAGAGAAATTCCAGAAAATAGAAAGGTATGGGTGGAACAGAACATGGATTATATTGAGGTTAGTGCAAAAACAGTAGACGATGCAATCACAGAGGCATTGATTAAGTTATGCGCAACAAGCGATCAGATTGAATATGAAGTGATTGAGAAAGGCAGTGCAGGTTTTCTTGGAATCGCAAGAAAAGATGCTGTCATCAAAGTCCGCAAGAAATTTACGGTAGAGGATTGTACCAGAGAATTTTTGAATAATGTTTTCGAGGCAATGGGAATGAAAGTGGAAGTTCTCGTTGCCATGCCGGATGAGAAGAATGTGGAAGTTGAGTTAAAAGGCGGAGACATGGGAGTACTCATCGGAAAGAGAGGACAGACCTTAGATTCACTTCAGTATCTGACAAACCTTGCAGTCAATAAGCAGTCCGAGAGTTTTGTTAAAGTTAAAATTGATACAGAGGATTACCGCAAGAGAAGAAGAGAGACGCTTGAGAATCTCGCAAAAAATATTGCCTACAAGGTAAAGAGAACAAAACGTCCGGTTTCTTTAGAGCCGATGAATCCTTTTGAGAGAAGAGTGATTCATTCTGCGCTGCAGAACGATCGTTATGTTGCAACACACAGCGAGGGGGACGAGCCTTACCGTCATGTTGTTGTGACTTTGAAGAAATAAGATTACATAGCCGGAAGTGGGTGTCCTGTGAGTAGGATGCCCATTTTTGCGGTTTATCCGGGATGCAGATAACATCAGGATTTGATAGAAAGGTTTAGAATTTTCATGAAAACAGATACAATTGCTGCGATTGCAACTGCGATGACGAGCGCCGGAATCGGGATTGTCCGCATCAGCGGAAGTGAAGCGGTGTCCATCACAAACCAGATATTTAAGATGAAGAGCGGAAAAAGTTTCTCTGAGGCGGCGAGTCATACGGTTCATTACGGATATCTCTGCGATGGGGATGAAGTGATTGACGAAGTCATGGTACTTCTGATGAAGGGGCCTCGGAGTTATACGAGGGAAGACACGGTTGAAATCGATTGTCACGGCGGCGTCTATGTGATGAAGCGCATTTTAGAGACGGTGATCAAGTACGGTGCCAGACCGGCGGAACCGGGTGAATTTACGAAGCGGGCTTTTTTAAACGGAAGGATTGATCTGACACAGGCGGAATCTGTTATCGATGTCATCAATGCGAAGAATGAATTCGCCTTAAAAAGTTCGATGAAGCAGTTGTCCGGAAAGGTTTCGGAAAAGATTGGTGCGGTGCGCGGTGAGCTGCTCCACGAGATTGCATTTATCGAGTCGGCGCTCGACGACCCGGAGCACATCAGTCTGGACGGATATCCGGCGAAGCTAAAGGAGATTGTTCTGCGCAACTGTGCTTCAATTGAAAAACTGCTTCAATCTTCGGACAACGGAAGAATCTTAAAAGAGGGGATTGCGACGGTCATTGTGGGAAAGCCAAACGCCGGAAAATCCTCACTTTTGAACAGTCTTCTCGGGGAGGAGAGGGCGATTGTCACGGAGATTGCCGGAACCACCAGGGATGTGTTGGAAGAGCAGATTAATTTGAATGGCATTGTGCTCAATATGATTGATACGGCGGGAATCCGTGAGACTGACGACGTTGTGGAAAAAATCGGTGTAAAAAAAGCGAAGCAGTATCTGAATGAAGCAGATTTAATTATATATGTAGTAGATACTTCAACCGTGCTTGATGAGAATGATTTTGAAATCATGGAATTGCTGCGCGAACGCAACGCAATCGTACTGCTGAATAAGTCGGATCTTCCTGCGGTGACAACGCCGGAGGAGATTGCATCTCATCTGGATAAGCGTCTGATCTCCATCTCCGCAAAAGAGCAGACCGGACTTGAGGAACTTGAGGAGGAGATTAAGAAGATGTTCTTCTCAGGGGAGGTCAGCTTTAATGATGAAGTTTACATCACGAACATTCGTCACAAGACAGCACTCAGGGAATCTTTTGATTCTTTGCAGCTTGTGTTGAGAAGTATCGAGGATGGAATGCCGGAAGATTTCTATTCCATCGACCTGATGAATGCCTATGAAGTTCTTGGCAGAATTGTCGGAGAAGCGGTGGAAGATGATCTGGTAAATGAGATATTCAGCAAATTCTGTATGGGAAAATAATTGTTTTTATATGATAAGAAAGAGGAAAATTATGATACCTGCAATTGAGGAAAATTATGATGTGTGTGTCGTGGGAGCCGGACATGCGGGATGTGAGGCGGCGCTCGCTTGTGCAAGATTGGGATTGGAGACAATCATTTTTACAGTGAGCGTGGACAGCATTGCGATGATGCCGTGCAACCCGAATATCGGGGGAAGTTCAAAAGGACATCTCGTCCGCGAGATTGATGCGCTCGGCGGGGAGATGGGAAAAAATATTGATAAGACGTTTATCCAGTCGAAGATGTTGAACAAATCGAAAGGGCCGGCAGTTCACTCTCTCCGCGCACAGGCGGACAAGGCAAACTACAGCATGGAGATGAGAAAAACACTGCAGAATACGGATCACCTTACTATTAAGCAGGCGGAGGTAGCGGAGCTTCTGACGGAAGAAATTGATTCCGATGCATCTGATGAAAAAAAATTGCAGAGAATCACAGGCATAAAGACGGTGTCAGGTGGAACTTATCACTGCAGGGCAGTAGTTCTTTGTACCGGAACTTATCTCAATGCGAGATGCCTGACCGGTGAGATGATTACACATACCGGGCCAAACGGTCTGCAGGCTGCAACCCACCTCACAGATTCCCTGAAAGAACATGGTGTAGAGATGTTCCGCTTTAAAACCGGTACACCGGCAAGAGTAGACAAACGATCCCTCGATTTTTCCAAGATGCAGGAACAAAAAGGGGACGAGAGAGTGGTGCCTTTCTCATTTACGACCAACCCGGACGATGTGCAGATTAATCAGGTATCATGTTGGTTGACTTATACCAATGAGACGACCCACAATATTATTCGAAACAATCTGGACCGCTCACCAATCTATGCCGGTATCATCGAGGGAACCGGTCCCCGGTACTGCCCATCGATTGAGGATAAGGTTGTAAAATTTGCCGACAAGGACCGTCATCAGATTTTTATCGAGCCGGAGGGCATTAACACTAACGAGATGTATGTCGGCGGTATGTCATCCTCTCTTCCGGAGGATGTGCAGTACCAGATGTACCGCACACTTCCGGGAATGGAACATGTAAAAATTGTCCGCAACGCTTATGCAATCGAGTATGATTGCATTAATCCGAACCAGCTCTATGCGACGCTGGAGTTTAAAAACATCAAGGGACTTTTCTCGGGCGGGCAGTTCAATGGAAGTTCCGGGTATGAGGAGGCGGCCTGTCAGGGATTGCTCGCCGGAATCAATGCGGCGCTCAGTATTCAGAGGAGAGAGCAGATTGTTCTTGACCGCTCCGAAGCCTATATTGGAGTATTGATTGATGATCTTGTGACAAAAGAAAATCGCGAACCTTACCGCATGATGACTTCACGAGCGGAATATCGTTTACTTTTACGTCAGGATAACGCGGATTTGCGCCTTTCAAAGAGGGGATATGAGATTGGACTGATTTCAAAGGAGCGCTACGATTGGGTCTGCGAGAAAGAAGAACTGATTCAGAAAGAGATTGAGCGTGTTGCCAATGTGAAAATCGGAGCAAACAAGGAGGTGCAGGCCCTTCTGGAGAGCTACGGCAGTATCCCGCTCAACACAGGAACGACATTGACGGAACTGATCCGCAGACCGGAGTTAGATTATGATAAGCTGGCGCCGATTGATGCGGACAGACCGGAGCTTCCGGCGGAAGTGACGGAGCAGGTCAACATCAACATCAAGTATGACGGTTATATTTCGAGACAGATCAGGCAGGTGGAGCACTTTAAGAAGTTGGAGAAGAAAAGAATCCCGGAACATTTCAATTATGATGAGGTTCCGAGTCTTCGAATCGAAGCGCGACAGAAGTTGAAGAAGTACAATCCAATCTCCATCGGACAGGCTTCGAGAATATCAGGAGTATCTCCTGCGGATATCTCTGTACTGCTCGTCTACATGGAGCAGTTAAAGTATCAGCAGGAAAAGTAAAATATTAAGTTCAAATTTAACTTTAGGAGATTCTATGCAATATCAATTAGAAAAATTCGAGCAGGGATTAGCATCCTTAGAAATTGCTTTAAGTGAGACACAGATGCAGCAATTTCTCACCTATTATGAGATGCTTGTGGAAAAGAACAAAGTTATGAATCTGACTGCCATTACAGAATTTGATGAGGTGGTGGAGAAACATTTTCTCGACAGCCTCTCACTTGTGAAAGCAATCGATCTGCGCAGACAGCTTCGTATCTTAGACTTGGGTACGGGAGCCGGTTTCCCGGGAATCCCATTAAAGATTGCATTTCCGGAGCTGGAGATTGTACTGGCGGATTCCTTAAACAAGCGGATTCTTTTTCTCGATGAAGTCATAGCGGAACTCGGACTGAAGAAGATTACCACGGTTCATGCCAGAGCGGAGGAGTTGGCGCGCAAAAAAGAGTACCGTGAACAATTTAACCTCGTTGTGTCGCGTGCCGTGGCAAATCTGTGCACATTGAGTGAGTACTGTATTCCATTCGTAAAAATCGGTGGAAACTTTGTTTCATATAAATCAGGAGAAATTGAGGAGGAGCTGGAGCAGGCAAAGAGGGCAATCTTTCTCCTGGGCGGAAAGACGGAGGACGTTATCAAGTTTGACCTCTATGATCAGAAGCGATCTTTTGTAAAAATCAAAAAAGAGAAGGGAACCCCGAAAGTTTATCCAAGAAAAGCGGGGACTCCGACGAAGACCCCGCTTGGTTTACAGGAAAAAAATTAGTTTTCCATAAATTGTTCAATGACCTGACACAACTTTTCCGGAACTTCCAACTGTGGAAGTCGTCCGCAGTTAGATAGATAAGCTGTCTCAAATTTTGAATTGTAGTTGACATAAGAGGAAAGCGTTTCAACCGAGTTGCGATATCCTCTGCTTCCGATAAAATGAATTGGCTTATCGATTTTTGGAAGAGCATGTGTGATGGAGATATTGGTATATTTTCCATAGATGCTCGCTTGAAGGTATTTTCCACGACTGCCACCGCGGTGAGCAGACTCAAAATAGATATCTTCGTATTTCGATGAAATCAACTGAGGTCTCTGGAAATATTGCTGACGGAAAACCAGATCAATATTTTTGCGTGACATCTCAATGTTGTAAATGAAAGTTCCAAGAATCGGAGATTCTAAAAGCCACTTGCGCAACTGTGCAACTTTGTCCGGTGTCTCACTACATACATTTAGTGAATCCGGGTTGATGCAGATAATTTCGTCGAAGAGTTCTTTTTCCATCTGGTTTGCCATGATTGTGAATGAACAGGAACTTCCGGTTGCAATTACACTTGTCTTTTCCTTGATGACATTTTTCACAAAGTCTGTCAGGAGCTGTACATACATAAAGTTAGTGTAGGTCAGGTACGGTTTATCGGAACGACCGCAGCCCAATAAATCGATGGTGTAGACAGTATGATTCTTAGTCAGTTTGTGAATCACTTTGCTCCATTCAAAGGAGGAACTGTCAGGACTCAGATCATGAACCAGAAGGATTGGACTTCCGGAACCGTGTTTGGAATAATAGATATCTCCGTTTTTCCATTTATAGAAAGAACCACTGTCTGTCGATAACAAATTTTTCATGCCTGCAGTCATATCGATAAAACGGTTCGTCGCATGGATAGCGCCTGCGGCAAGAGCGGTCAGAACAAGAAAGTGTTTAACATTTTTCTTCATATTCGGCCTCCTATCTTTTTGAGTTTAATAATATGATGTTGTTGGGAGCAAAAGTTTCTGTGAGGAGCAAAAGTCTCTTCGAGGAATCGGCGATAAAAAAATATATCGTTGTAAGGCCGGGAGAAAAGCTCCCTTTTGCGCTACAATCATAAATTTGTAACAGTTCGGCCCGCGCCATTCGCAAAGCCGCACCTACGGTGCTTTTCCGCTGCTTTGCAGCTTACTTTGCTCATAATCTGGCGCTCCGCTCATAGCGTATCACACATTCTCATTCATGCGAGCATGATTCGTCTGTGCGCTCCGCTATGGCTGAACTGTAACATAAATTTGTGTCCAACGGGAGAGAAGCTTTCGTTTGCTCTAAAACCACATGTGTTTGCAGGAAAGCTCCCAAACCACATATATTGTTCCCATCATTATAATAATATTATAGACGTTTTTGTGCTTTTATACAAATTAAATTTTGTACTTTTCAATAGGAAAAAAATAAGATACAATATCAATGTAGTTCGTATTTTTCTATGCGAACATATGTTCTGTTTAGAATGGTGAAATATGGTAGAAACATACTTAGAAAAATTATTACAGGAGTACGAGAGTAAAAAGAGAGAAATTGATGAAGCGGTGTCAAATCAGGATAATCTCTTAAAAGAGAACATCGAATTCATCAAGCTCCTGGAGAAAAATTCAGATGACAATTATGAATTGTTTACACCGCGTGAAGTCAATGCGAGGGACAAGGCAAAAATACTCGAGTTGAAGGAAGAACAGAAGACAATCTCAGCGGATTATGACGCCTTGAAGTTAGAGCAGGCGGAATGGATACAAAAGATTGATGAGTTGCAGAGTGTCCTGCGGGTACAGAAACAGAAGGAACGTGTCGATGCAGCTTCCACCTCAAAATTGCAGGAAGACCGGATGGTGCGTTTTGCTCTTCTTGAGACACAGGAAAATGAGCGGCAGCGAATCTCGAGAGAACTTCATGATTCGACGGTACAGAATTTGACAAGTCTTGTACATAAGACGGAGCTATGTGGAAAATTAGTCGACATGGATCCTATCCGCTGTAAGCTTGAACTCACAGCTGTCAATCATATGCTGCGGGAAATCATCCAGAATACCAGAGAGATGATTTATGATTTGAGACCGATGTCATTTGATGACATCGGGATGGATGTTACCTTGCGTGATGCCATTCAAAAAATTGAAAAAGCAAATTCCATTCATATCAATTATACGACAGAGGGGGAGGAATATTTTGTTCCTTCTGTCATTGGAATTTCTATTTTGAGAATTGTCCAGGAGGGATGCAGTAATGCAATCAAACATGGACAGGCAAAAATGATATCTGTACATCTTAGCTATCAGAAAAATCAGATTGACCTGACAATCGAAGATAACGGATGCGGATTTCAAGTGGAAGATGTTCCTGATACGGTCAGGGAGGACCATTCTGGATTTGGAATATCTATGATGAAAGAAAGAATTTATTTACTATCTGGAAAGTTGGACATTCAGTCAATGCCGGGGGAGGGGACGAAGTTATTTGCATCAATTCCAGTGGAAGAAGAAGGAGGAAAAAGAAATGATTAGAATTATGATCGCAGATGATCATTCGATGATCCGTGAAGGATTGAAACAATTGTTGGAACTGGAAGGTGAGATAAAAGTGGTTGGTGAGGCAAGCGATGGTGACGAGTGTCTTCAGATGTTAAGAGCATATCGTCCTCAGGTATTGCTGCTCGATATCAATATGCCAAAGAAAAACGGACTTGCAGTTTTGCAGGAACTGCACAATTTAAAGAGAAAACCAAAAATTCTTATATTGACCGTACATAACGAGATTGACTATCTGTTGAAGGCAGTCGAACTCGGTGTCGACGGATATGTACTAAAAGATTCAGATTCATCTGAGTTAAAGAGAGCGATTGAGACAGTCGTAGCCGGTGAGACTTACATTCAGCCGGAATTGATTCCTGCTTTGAATAATAAGAAGATAGAGAAAAACAGTGATAAAGAAAAAATTGAGAGTCTGACCAGAAGGGAACTTCAGGTTTTAAAACAGGTGGCTACAGGAAGCTACAACAAAGAAATTGCAGAGAATCTTGGTATCAGTGAGCGTACAGTAAAAAATCATGTATCCAATATCTTTAAAAAATTGGAAGTGACAGACCGTACACAGGCAGCGGTATTTACAATTCGCAACAACCTTATTACCATTTAAAAGGAATAGGAATGTTTCACGTGAAACATTCCTATTCCTTTTTAGGTTTCACAGAAAAATCCACAATATTTTGTATTTTGTCAGAATATGAAATACCACAATTTGAAAACTGCAAAAAAATGTTTCACGTGAAACATTAATGGTGGAAATACAGAACAAATAGTGATATAATGGTTCTTGCGACAGTAAAAAGAAGCAGTTTATATCTGTGAAAAACCCACTGTCAGAGAACAGTGCACGGATATAGAAATGGTCGCAGGGAGACTCTTTGTTACAAAAAAGAATAATCAAGTAAAAGAACGGAGAATGAAAATGGGTAGAATTATAGCAATCGCAAACCAAAAAGGTGGGGTTGGCAAGACGACAACTGCAATCAATTTATCAGCTTGTCTTGCAGAGAGTGGACAGCGTGTATTGGCAATCGACCTTGATCCACAGGGAAATATGACAAGCGGGTTAGGTGTTGATAAAGCAGATTTGGAAAACACGGTTTATGAATTGATCCTTGATGAATGTTCCATCAAAGAGAGTATGACAGATACGGTGATTGATAATTTAAAACTGATTCCATCCAACGTGAATCTCGCCGGAGCGGAGATTGAATTGTTAGGAGTCAACGAAAAAGAATATATTTTAAAGAACGCGGTGGATTATATCCGTGAAGATTTTGACTACATCATTATCGACTGTCCGCCATCCTTAAACATGCTGACAATCAATGCCATGACGACGGCGACATCCATCCTCGTTCCAATCCAGTGTGAGTATTATGCGTTGGAGGGATTGAGTCAGTTGATTCACACCATCGACCTCGTGCAGGAGAGACTGAACTCGGATCTGATCATCGAGGGCGTTGTCTTTACTATGTATGATGGAAGAACCAATCTCTCTGTGCAGGTTGTTGAAAACGTAAAGAACAATCTGAACACGACCGTATATAACACAATCATCCCGAGAAATATTCGTTTAGCGGAAGCACCAAGCCACGGACTTCCAATTAATATGTATGACAGTAAGTCTGCCGGGACGGAGAGCTACCGTATGTTGGCAAAAGAGATTATGGAACGGAAAGACATCTAGAGAGAGGAGGTAAAGAGAGTATGGCAGCAGCAAAAAAAGGCGGATTGGGAAAAGGGTTGGATTCTCTGATTCCGGACAAATCCAACAAACCAGCCGCAAAGAAATCAGAACAGAGAGATGAGAAAGCAGTAGAGGGAATTCTGGTCAATATCAACAAGGTAGAGCCGAACCGGGAGCAGCCAAGAAAAAATTTCGATGAGGATGCACTTCTGGAACTATCGGAATCCATCAAACAGTTTGGAGTTCTTCAGCCACTGTTGGTTCAGGATAAGAAGACATACTATGAAATTATTGCAGGTGAGCGTCGGTGGAGAGCTGCTAAGATGGCGGACTTAAAAGAGATTCCGGTCATTATCAAAAATCTGACCGAGCAGGAGATTGTGGAAATCTCATTGATTGAGAATATTCAGCGTGAAAATTTAAATCCGATTGAGGAAGCCATCGCATATAAGAGACTTTTAACAGAATTCAATCTGAAGCAAGACGAGGTGGCGGAGCGTGTCTCAAAGAGCAGAACAGCAGTAACCAACTCCATGCGTCTTTTGAAATTAAATGAAAAGGTACAGCAGATGGTCATTGATGATATGATTTCGACCGGACATGCGAGAGCGCTGCTCGGTATCGACGACATGGAAAAACAGTATGTGACCGCACAGAAGATTTTCGATGAAAAGCTGAGTGTGCGTGAGACTGAGAAACTGGTAAAAAAACTCCAGCAGGAAAAAGAGAATCCTTCAAAAGAGAAGAAAGTTCTCGACCCGAAGATGGAGGCAATTTTTAAAGATCTCGAGGAGAAGATGAAAGCGGTTCTTGGAACAAAAGTGTCCATCAACCAGAAGGACGAGAAAAAAGGAAAGATTGAGATTGAGTATTATTCTATGGATGAACTGGATCGCATTATCGATATGATCAAAGGGATTCAGAACTAATTACCTATATCGAAATTATAAAAAACGAACGAAATATATAGAAAGGTTATAAAATATGATAGCACAATATTTGGGATTTGACTCTGACTATATCATCATAGGTCTGGCAGCATTTGTGATAATTCTTTTCATTCTTTACATCGTTAATGTTGTTCAGATGAAAAAATTAAAAAAGAATTACAAGATATTTATGAATGGAAAAAATGCCAGGACTTTAGAGGATACCTTGATTAAGAGATTAGACGAGGTGGACAATCTGTTAGAGGCAAACCAGAAAAATGAAAAGAACATTGACATACTGATTAAGAAGATGAAGTTTACCTACCAGAAGATGGGGATGGTCAAATACGATGCTCTTCATGAGATGGGTGGCAAACTCAGTTTTTCTCTCGCAATGCTCAACGAGAAAAACGATGGTTACATCATCAATGCGATGCACACCAGAGAGGGATGCTACACTTATATCAAAGAAATCGTAGATGGAAATTCCATCATCGTTTTGTCTGATGAGGAGAAAGAAGCTTTGAGTATGGCAATGGGGGAAACTGCCGACAAAGAGTAAAGAGAATACGGAGAGACGCTATGGGTGTAATACGATTACATGATCTTGAGGGGAAAGAAGTTTTGGGGGAACCTGTAATTGTAAATGGAGATGTTTTAATCCCGGCGGGCAGTGTCATCAAACCGGAATATATTGAGACACTCAGGACACTCGGTATCGAGTCGGTCGTCACAGTGGATTCCGAGGAAGATGGGGAGCAGTCTGTTTTTCAGCGGAAAAAAGAGTCATATGTGAAGCGACTTCAGAATATCTTAGAAAAGCACATCTATGGAGAAAAGAATTCTTTAAAAAAACTGGAACCGTTGGCGGAGGAGTGTGTCACACAGATGGAGGATGGCACATATGTCTACCGGGAGCACGATGCTGATTTGTATGAGCATACCATTGACACGGCGCTTCTCTCAATTCTTATAACAAAAAGACTACATCTGTCATTAAAAGAGCAGAGAGAGATAGCACTCGGTGCTCTTTTACATGATATTGGATTGCGCTATATTACCACGAATTATGTAAATCAATCTTTGGAGGAGCGGAGCGATACCGACTTATTTGAATTTAAGAAACATACGGTTCTTGGATTTACTGCCCTGGAGGAGGAAGATTGGATTCCGAAGCAGGCGAAGATGATGGTGCTGTCACATCATGAGCGGATGGACGGATCCGGATATCCATTGAAACAGAAGAACAGTGAAGATGGGTGCAGAATCATACAGGTCTGCGATGCATTTGATTGTATGGCATCCGGTATGGAGTGCAGACGCATCGGTATCGCGGATGCGCTCTCTTATCTGGACGAGAACAGCGGAACACTTTTTGACCGTTCCATTGTCGAACTGTTGACTATAATCGTAAATGGGTGATTTTATCCATTTTATGATACAAATAGGGGCGCAGCCGCATTGCAAAAAAAAGAAATTTATTATATAATAATGATATGTTTATGGCTAGAAGGAGAATAGGAATTGCATAAGTTTTTAAGAGCAATCGGATTTTCAAATTTAACAAAGAAAGACTTGGAACACATCATCAGTGAGATTGTAGAGAAGCCAATGACGATGACGGTTGCCGAGGATTCTGAAGAAAATGAGTTTGCTGAGTTATCAAAAGATTTTGGCGATTCCTTCGGAATTACAGTGAGAGGCACCTACCAGGAAGATGACAGGTTTGAGGTCGATTACTATTATCCTTACTATCATGGATATGAGGTATCTACGCACGAGATTAGTGAAGTGGAGAAGCATGCGGAGAAAGAATCGTATGCCGGAATCTGCGATGAGGTGAAAGTGGGTGTCACACTCATTTTTTATCTGCAGAACGTGACAGATTACCTTACTGCGAAGAAGAACAGACTTCCTTTGCAGGCGCAGGACGGTGCTGTCTTGACGGCACTTTCCGTGGAGGGGAAAATTTTATTCCCAATCAATAAGACAGAGAAGCAGGCAAAGAATACACAGAAGAATTCGACTGACAGGAATCACTTGATTGCAGCGGCCAGAGACGGCGATGAGGATGCAATCGAAAATCTGACTTTGGAGGATATGGATACTTACTCTATGCTCTCCCGCAGAATTATGAATGAAGATATCCTAAGTATTGTGGAGACTTATTTCATGCCTTACGGGATTGAGAGTGACCAGTATTCCGTTCTGGCGGAGATTACAGATTTTTCTCTGGAGACAAACGAGTACACCGGAGAGAAAGTATATCTGCTGGAATTGTTGTGCAATGATTTAAATTTTTGCGTATGCATGAACCAGAAAGATTTGTTGGGTGAACCGGCGGTAGGAAGACGTTTCAAGGGAAACATCTGGATGCAGGGGCAGATCTGTTATCACAATTAATTTTTTTTGCATCTATAGCTCAGCAGGATAGAGCGACCGCCTCCTAAGTGGTAGGTGTTCGATTGCCAAAGCAACGTAGAATCAACAATTTCATAGCTGAATCACTTGCCTATTAGCAAGTTTTTCATACAAGTCCTC
>CAZBUW010000027.1:0-34545 GCA_964495195.1 uncultured Roseburia sp. | reverse complement strand
TATCCCCATTTCCCATGCACTGTCCAATGACCGTTATGAACACAGGCCCCATAGCGACTCCCGCCAGGGCGGCCAGCGACCAGATGCTTTGTGCAACGCCATTTGCCGCAATCTGGTATGTTCCAAAGAGTGCAACAATACTGCTTAGTGCCACTTTTACCAATTGGAAAATACCGTTTTCCATCCCGTTTGGAATAGCGATTTTTAGAATTTGTTTCATGAAATCCCCATTCCACCGAAAAATCCACTTGCAGCGATAGAACACTTCATTTTTTCTCTGAAAACAAAGTACCGTAATTACCACGGCTGAAAATGTCCGGGCAATCAGAGAAGGGTATGCAACACCTGCAACGCCTGCATGCAATACAAACACACCAATGAGATTTCCAATAACATTGATGATATTGGACGCTACCGATAAATACATGGTCACACTGGTTTTCCCCATGCTGCGAAAAAGAGCAGCGCCGGAGTTGTAAACCGCCAATGCAGGATAGGAATACGCAGAAATTCTAAGGTATATTATACAAGAGCGCATCACAGAATCTTCTACCTTGCCGAACATCAGACGGAGCATTCTTTCATTTCCAATCAGAACCAGCACTGCAATCAGTATGGAAAAAATCGTAGAGAATAATAGAAGCTGACTGGCGGATTCGCCGGCATCATCGTTTGCTTTTCTACCGATATACTGGCTGATCACAACTGCGCCTCCGGACGCCAATGCTGTAAACAGATAAATAAAAATGGTATTAAACTGATTCACCAGGGAAACACCGGATACCGCAGCTTCTCCGGCATAGCTGACCACCAGTGTATCTGCCATCCCCACAAGCATCACCAGCAGCTGCTCTAAAAACAGGGGAATAATCATTGCCTTCAAACTCTTGTTTGAAAACAGAGTTGTTTGCTGATCCATGCTCTTTCCTCCTCCAGGGTCTTTGCTTTTTATTCAATCATACTATTTGCTTTCAACCACTCTGTTATGTCATCAGGCAGGGTACTGCCGCCGGAATAATGTACCGATAACGCCTCGCCCATCGCAGCATCAGGAGCCAGCTTTGCGATGGCTGTCAGGCTCTGCCCAAACCGTCCTCCGCCGTGCGAGCAGAAAGGGATGATTGTCTTACCCGAAAAGTCATATTCCTCCAGGAACGAAGCAATCGGCATGGGAATCGAAGCCCACCAGTTTGGATAGCCAAGCAGAATCGTATCGTAGTCCTCCATATTTTCTACATGAGTGGCAAGCTCCGGGCGGGCCTGTTCATTCTGATCTCTCTGTGCCTCATCCAGCACCGTGTTGTAATCAGAAGAATAAGGATTCACAAGTTCAATTTCAAACAAATCTGCACCTGTCTGTGATTGGATTTCCTCTGCAATGCCCCTCGTATTGCCGCCCCATGTGAAATAGGCAATCAAGACCTTGCCGCCGTTTCCCTCTGCATTCTGTGTGCCTGTGCTGGCAATGCTTTCATTGCCGCTTACGATACCTCGTACCAGCCGGATGCCAATGTTAAAACTGCCTTTATCCTCTGCCAATGCAGCACGGTATGCACTGCGTATATTCTTGGCAAAGTCATTCCAGCCGCCGCCCCGGTACACCCGCAAAGTTCCTGCCATGGCACCGGTTGGATTATCCTGCTTTTCTGTATCATAAGCGCCATAATAATCCCATACCCATTCTCCCACATTGCCATGCATATTGTAAAGTCCCCAGGCGTTTTGGGAAAAACTGTCCACGGCAACGGTTGTCTGGCGGTATTCTCCCGGTTTTGTCGTCAGGTTCTCCTGGGAGAAATAATTGTCCTCAATCTCATACGGATAATGTCCGTAATAATTAGCTTCCTCCGCACTGATAGAGTTTTCCGTATGAAACGGTGTCGTAGTTCCGGCACGGCAGGCATATTCCCACTCTGCCTCGGTAGGAAGGCGATAGCCGTCTGCACTGCGGTTCCATGTGATTGTCTGCCCGTCAATCGTATATGCAGGGGTCAGACCTTCCTTTTCGCTGCGGGCATTGCAATAACGGATTGCATCCAGCCAGGACACATTTTCCACCGGAAGGTCATCCCCGGAGAAACTGGACGGGTTTTCCCCCATAATTTCCTGATACTCCGCCTGCGTCAGCTCATAAATGCTCATGTAAAAATCACTGACTGTTACCGTATGCTGCGTTTCATCCTCCAAGCGCCACGCTTCATCCTCCGGGCTTCCCATCCGAAAAGTGCCGCCCGAAATCAGCACAAAATTTTCTGATATGTGTTCCAACGTGCTGTTCCCCTGCGCGTTATCTGCTGTACCTGTTGTGTCCGTCGTGTCTGTTGTATCTGTTGTTTCCGGTGTATTTTTAACAGAAGCTCTTTCAGATTCCATATCTGTTTTTCCACACGCACAAAGCACAAAGAGCATAACAACAGTCAGAATAAAAGCACTAATCTTCTTCATGGTGCGTCTCCTTTCTTTCTTTTTTCAACGAAGTAATCTTTCCAATCCCTTTCACGGCATAAAAGCCAACAAAAACCCATAATCCCATCATGGCGATATACTCAGCAAATACGGATACCGCACTCTGCTCAAAATCAAAGAACACAAATTCCTGTCTGAGAAACATATAGGATGCAATATTTTCCTTATGGAAACTGTACGCTCCATACCCGGCGATAAAAATTGCTATAAAACGCACCAGCCATACAAAAGCAGCAGGCGTTTTCTTTCCGCACCATAGTCTGCCAAACATTCCAAGAATCATGCTCCAGTGAAAGCCCAAATGAATACTCATCAGCACAAATCCCCAATAGGACACCGTTAAGTGCATGGTTCTCGCTGTCGCCATTGGCCCGCGAATCGGAAGAACGGCAAATACATGACGGGACATCACGATTCCGCTGAATCCCAAACACAGAATCGAAGCAAGTACACTGGTATTGATGATTACCTGCACCACCCGCAGCAGGGTATATTTTCCTCTGAATAGGTTTCCATACCACTTAATGTTCAGAATATTATGCGATAGAAACAGCACAAGCATTCCAACGCCCAGCCACTCATGAAGCTCCTGTCCGGTGATTTGATATGCCATTAGAAGAAGGAGCAGCACTGTCATCAGGAAATCAATTCCCATTTTCATTTTTAGCTTCAAATGGCATCTCCTCCTTCCCTTTGTCATAAGTCCGTTGTCCGGTATCCTGATTATTCTTCAAAGTTCAAACCAATGCCGTTTACCCATTCCATCACGGTATCCTGGGAATCGCTGCCGCTTAATCGTTTGCCGGAAAGCCACTCTGCTCCGCTTGTGAGTTCTTCCAAATTGGCTGCGCTGGAACCCATGCCGCTGCCGCCGGAAGTACAGAACGGCACGATGGTTTTGCCGGAGAAATCATAACTCTCCACAAAAGTACTGACAATTCTCGGCGCTTCTCCCCACCAGATGGGGTAGCCGATAAATACGATTGTATACTGTTCCATGTTCTCCACGCTGCCGGAAATGGCAGGACGAGCATCAGGATCGTTCATTTCAACCGTGGTGCGGCTGTTGTTATCGTTGTAATCAAGGTCTGCTTCCGTGTAAGGATCTTCAGGAACAATCTCGTAAATATCTGCATTCAGGCCGTTTGCGATATGTTCCGCTACGCCCTCCGTAGTACCCGTCGCAGAGAAGTAAGCAACCAGAACTTTGCTCTCCTGTACATCGGGAACATCCGTTTCTTCCGTGGATGGCCGCTCTGTCTGGCTTGCAGAGTTTCCGCAGGCTGCAAGTCCTAAAACCATACCCAAAAAAAGTAAGATAGCAATTGTTTTTTTCATCCTGAAAACCTCCATAAATTTTTATTTCCGCGAGCAACAAGCCAAGTGACTGCTTGCAGACATTTTGCGGTGCTGTGTGCCGGTGGCACACGCTTAGCGCCGACCGAAGCGGAGCGAAGACGGTTAAAGTGTTATTGGTCGATTGTTCGCTTTCTGTGCTTTCATTGTGGATTTGTCCGCTGTTTTCCTGCGACAAATCTGCGCTGCTCTTTTATTTTACAGATCATATAATCGATTGCATCAAGGGACTGCTGCTTTCCATGTATCTCGTCAAGCAATTTATATCTGCATTTTCGCAGCAGCCTTATCTGCATTTCCCAGTCTTCACACCCGGAAATTTTCGCAATTTCTTCTTTGCTTAATCCGGCTTTTACAAGGGAATAATAATCTGGTTTCATGAAATGACACTCCCTCCCATACAATTGAAAACACGCTGCACGGATTTTCTATTGTCATAAATAAAAAATGTAGGTGTAGAGATGAAGTAATTTGTTTCATCTCTACACCTACATTATATTCTTTTGCATAACCTATATCAAATACTTGGTTTTTATGACTTACCAATGCCTAAAAAGCATTGAATATGTCCGATAAATTTTGTGGCGGCTAAGCTAAACGGCTGCCCACGTTTCCAGACCAGTACACTTGTTGCAGTTAACGCAGGGGACAACGGTCTGTAAGTCACTTTTGATTTGTCCCAAAATGACATAGCTCCTTCTATTACCAGAGAATACGCCAGGCCATTGCTCACCATAATTGCACCGTTTGTATTCAAATTACTGGTAAAAACAACATTCAATTTCTTATAGTAGTTGCCAAACCAGCTTGCTAATTCATTTTGTACATTCATGCGCCGTGGGAGAATTAAAGGTAATGTAGACAAGTCCTTTGCGGTTACAGCTTCTTTCCTGGAAAGCGGATCATCCGGACGCATCAGGACCACCCATTTTTCTCTTATATTCAAACGGATAAAATCGTACTTTTCCATATCAACCGGCTCAAGAAGCAGACCAATATCCAGCAGCCCCTTATCCATCTGTTCCTTCACTAAATCTGCCGTAGCCGTAAAAATATCAAAGGTGACACGGGGATATTTTTGACGAAAAGAACTAATCAATTTCGGGAGAAGCTGCACGGAGGCGATTTCTCCACAGCCGATCGAAATTTTGCCTTCCACCTGTTCCTCCTGCTCTATCAATTCCTTTTCTGTCTTATCTACAAGCTGCAAAATTTCTTCCGCACGACGGCGAAGCAAAATTCCCTCATTAGTCAATTTAATTTTCCGTGTTCCCCTGTCAAACAGCTTTACGCCGATCTCTTCCTCCATCTGTGCGAGCTGGCGGGAAAGCGTAGGCTGCGTGATGTGTAAAACTTCCGAGGCTTTTGTGATGCTTTCTTCCCTGACTACGGTCAGAAAATAGCGAAGAACCCTGATTTCCATGAAAGATACCTCCTAAGTCTGTCATGCTTAATAAACATATTCTATCATATCCATGCCTTTTAAGCAAATGACTAAAAGGTCTCTGTTCTCTATAAATATACTCTAAGCATTGGCTATACCGAAACAGCAAAAATGCTTGTTGGTGGCATACCCCCAGCCCCCGAAATCGTTCCCAGCAGTGACGGCTGCGCGTTCCGCTGGAACGCTGAAAAAGCCAATTTGTGCATTTCTGAAAATGAAAAAACTCTATGTGAGTGATTCCTCAAACACATAGAGTTTTTCATTTTCCGTTTGCCTGGCAAAAGTCATAATCTCTTCAATATTTCCTTATGACTCCCTGCCTTTTAGACGCGCTCCTTTTTCCTGTTCTATCTTAGTCCCATCCGATATAGCGGATTGAAATCTCATCGATTTTTCCGTCCCAATAGCTGACCTCCAAAGAATTCTGGGAATCGTCATAGTACTCGTCATTGTGGATATACCACTGATAATCCTGGGAATCATAGTCCTCTGATTCATACACATAATCCGGCTCACCATACGCTGTCACCCAATCCTCTTTTACAGAATTGTTCGTCACACCGCTCGGGAATACAACCTCTGCCACAGCATCATAATAATCCGCATACTGAAGTGACACTCCGTATACCATACATTCTGACAATGAAATTGCATCCTCGGTATGGTCGTACAGATAACAATATCCGATTGACTCATCCTCTGCATTGTATAAGCTGACAGATGTGTAATACATCGAATTGAGAACATATGCCTCATCCTCTGCGGAGATATGGAATCCCATATTTTTCAACTCCTCATAAGAGAATGGGAAGGTCATGCTCACACCGTTGATGCTGACAGTCGGATCTGTAAAACCTGTACCTGCTGTGACATCGGTCGGAGCAGGCGCCTGCTGCGTCTCCGTTTCCGTTTCCGTCTCTGTCTCGATTTCTGTCTCAGAGTCTTCCTCCAGATAGAAATCATCATCGTAATCAAAATCATCATAGTCATCATATTCATCTGTGTAGCCTGATTTGCTTATCTCATCCAAGGCGATATTTGCCAGAGAAAATCCTGCCACCATCAGGACGATGTATGCAATCAACTCAATTACAAATCCCGCAAAACCAATCCATAACAGAATTGCGGATGTCTTTGCCTGAGATTTGAAATCATCCCAGCGTCCCTCCTTAAAAGAAGTATTTGCCTTCGTGGTAAAAACACATGCAATAATACCAAGAATACCGGTTAAAAGGTTGCAGGACAATATTGTTAAAATCTCTAAAATAGAAAATACCAGTTTCATACCGAAACGGTTCTGCAGCTGCTTTCCGTCATCCCCCATCGGAGGCTGTGCACTGCCATAATTCTGTCCGTATGCGCTCTGTCCATACGCATTCTGTCCGTATGCGTTCTGCCCATACGCATTCTGTCCGTATGCGCTCTGCCCGTATGTGTTCTGCCCGTATGTGCTCTGTCCATATGCGTTCTGTCCGTATGTGTTCTGATTATTTATGTTCTGATCATTTGTGTTCTGTCCATACGTGAACTGCCCCTGATTCTCAGTCTGTGACTGCTGTCCCCCAAATCCGTCACCGGACTGGCTGCCAAACTGCTGGGTTTCATTGTTGAACCCGTTGTTGTTGTCATTTTCCATAATTATTCTCCTTTGTCGTTTTTTACATACAAATTCATTTTAACAGACCTTGTTTTCCAGGGCAACGCTCGACTTTTACAAAAACAGCTTGGATTTCTCCCTCAATTTTTTGCGATATGTACAAAAGTACTGCCCTTAAGGAACGACATGTTTCACAATCAGTATTTTTTCACCCGCCTGCAGCTGCTCGCTCTTCAACTGATTCGTAGTGATGATTTCCTCCATCGTCGTATGATTCTCCTTGGCAATTCCCCATAGACAGTCCCCCGGTCTTATGATATATCCTATCAGTCCCGGCGCCTGCTGCAATGCCTCCATGTCGAGCTCCTCGATGGAAAGCTCCGTAATTTTACAGATTTTTTCCTCCTCAAACGCCAGAAGGTTAAGGTTGAGAACCGCCTTAATCTCCGCCTGAGACTGGTCGAGCAGCACTGCCGACAACTGTTCCACACCACTCTCTAACTCCACGCGTACATCCTCGTTCATCTGCGAAACCTCAATTAACTGACGAAACGGGAAAATCTCTTTTGCGGAACCGACCGGCATATTGTCCTCCGTCGTGATGTAGAGCAGTTCAACCGTCAGTGTTCCCTCCACCATAAGTCCCTCCGGTACAATCTCCTGCCCTTCCACCTGGACATTTCCCTCGCAGGCGCAGATTTGTAAAATCTTTTCCTGATTCTCCTTAAGTTTCATCTGCTCCGTCATTCTGCATTTTGCATAATTTTTCATTTTAAGCTTCTCTAAAACGGTCTCCTCGCACTTCGGCACAATCTCCTTCTTCAGCGAGTAAAGGTCCTCCAACATCTGGATTTGACTCTCGCGCCACACTTTTACATCGAGTTCCAGAGAAATCTCAAGAACGAGGATGCGCTCTTCCCCGTCGTAGTCCGGCTTGATTTCAAGTTCTGCCCCGGCAAGAACCGAAGACACATGAAAAATCTCCTCACTTCCAAGCCCCGGACATTCAATCCTGCCGTTCAAGGCGACCGACGTCTCATACCACTGGATTCTCGCCTCCTCCTCCTCGCCGTAATAGAGCACGGTAATGAGTGCTTCTCCGCCCAGCAGAATCTCACCCTCCCCCGCGTTGTACTCCAGATGGCGGATTTCCACACTCTTCCACAGAATCTCCTGCACGTTCGGCTTGTTGGACGGAATGACGAGTTCATTTTTTATACGGCAGCTGTCTTTTTTCGCTGTCACAAGTTCCAGAATCTCTTTTTCCTTCCAGTGCTGTTCACAGTCCTCGCCGTCAATCAGACCGCAGGTAATCTCCTCCTGACAGTTCTCCTCCGCAATGGCACGCAGCACCACCAATGCGCGGACACTGAGCTTTCTGGAGTTGATGACCCCGATGGAGATGTCCTCGACCTCCCAGAGCAGGCGCACCGGATTGAGCTCCATGACCTCGTCGATGCTCAGTTTTTCCTGAAAAGGGATCTCCCCTCTCAAACTGCTGATTTTCCGGTTCTCCTGGTCACTCCGGTAAAGCACATGGAACACCAGACTTCCTTTGAGCCAGACTGCCCCCGTGCTGACGTTGACCTCATCAAACCGAATCTCGCCCTTCTCCTTCAAAATCTTTACGATATCCGGCCGATAATCCGGGACGTTGTAGTCATCGTCCAATGTGAGCTGGCTGACCGCCGTTCCCAATTGACAATTCTTATGTATCTGTATTTTCTTTAATTCCATACAAAAAAATCTCCCACTTCGAATCTTTGTAACCATCTTATTCGAAATGGGAGATATTTATTCTCTTTCTAACATAATTTCATGCGGATGTCCCGTGTAATAATATCAGAATAACTAAAGGAAAGCAGCTGCGGAGGATTCTGATCTTCCCCGTCGCCGACTAACACTGTAAAAACACTTGGGTAGGCATTCTGGATTACCCCTTCCTGAATGTCAATCTTATTTCTACCCCGGTCGAGCTGGATTAACACTTTACTACCACATTGTTGATGTACGGACGCGCGTACCTTATCGATGTCTGCATGTTGCATGTTTACCTCCTCCTATCTGGCGGTCATATTTTTGTCACAGATTCCAGATAATTAACCTTGCCTTTACTATATCACAGTGTTAAACAATTGTCAAATAAATTCCTTTTTTGGGCGAAGATTTTTGACAAAGCGTCTACTCAAATACTACGCTCTCATCGCGCAGCTCGGTCTTCACCACCAGATATGGAAAACTCGGGCTCTGTATGATATTGTCTCCCTTTCTTGGCCCAATTAAAGTCGTGTCAAAAAAAATCGCGTTCTTCGTCAGATACAGTTCATCCACAGAGATACTGTATCCCCCCGTCTCCTGCTCCCCGTATCCCCGCACAATGTAGAGCGCGTCCGCCGTCTCATAGGACAGTTTAAAATCCGCCGCCTTTTTTTCCTCAATCTTGTCTTTCAATTCCTCCGGCAGTTCGTCTTCCTCCACCACCGAAAAGGCGAGATCCGCAACCTTACTGTGGTCTGTCTTCTCGACCGCGCAGCCGCCTGCCGTCGCCACTGTCATTACAATTATAGTCAAAAGTACCCACGCCCTTTGCACTCTCTCCATATTCGTTTCCAATCCGCCCTTTTATCTTTATTCTATTCCGTTTTTCCCTCCGATATGCACTTGTTTTTCTGTGCGGTTGCCTATATAATAAAATTGGTTTTGGAATTTATATCCAAGACCGGCATGTATGGAAATAGAGAAAGGTATGGTAACGACATGATTCGTCTGATTTTAGCGCTTCTTTTTGCGCTCTGTTATTTGATTATCGGCATTCCGATTCTGTTCGCAGAATGGATTGTTGCAAAAATAAATCCCAGGGCGGCTGATATCAGCCAGCTCCGCATGGTTCAATGGGCTTTCAAAGTCATTTTATTCATCTGCGGGACAAAGGTCACTGTCATCGGGGAGGAACATGTTCCCGGGGACGAACCTGTGCTCTATATCGGCAACCACAAGAGTTATTTTGACATCATCATCACCTATGCAAGATGTCCGGGACTGACCGGATACGTCGCGAAAAATACAATAGAAAAAGTTCCTCTTTTGCGCATCTGGATGCGGCGGCTCCACTGCCTCTTCCTCAGCCGTGAAGATGTGAAAGCGGCGTTAAAGACCATCTTATCCGGCATCGACAATATCAAAAACGGAATCTCAATGTGCATCTTCCCGGAGGGCACACGAAACAAGAACCCGGAGGGAATGCTTCCGTTCAAGGAGGGGAGTTTTAAGCTGGCGGAAAAAACCGGCTGTGCTATCATACCGATGGCAATCAGCAACTCTGCCGACATTCTGGAGAACCATTTTCCAAAAGTGAAAAAAGCGCACGTCATTTTGCAGTACGGAGAACCTATCTATCCGAAAGAATTGGATAAAGACACACAGAAACATCTCGGTGCACACTGCCAGAAGATTATCGGGGAAATGTTAGAAGACAACAAGAAATATGAGTAGAGGGAAAACGATTCGGAGACGCCCGCTGGGGACGCACCCTTTTGTCCGTTGGGGACGCACCCTTTTGTTCAATGGGGACGCACCCTTGGAAGATTTCCAAGGGTGCGTCCCCATTGAACAAAAGGGTGCGTCCCCAACGGACAAAAGGGTGCGTCCCCAGCGGGCGTCTCCGCCGCATTCCTTATATGTTACAGGGCGGATACAATCTCTGGGAATCCCATAAAATGGGATGCCTTGACCAATATGGTATCGCCCGTCTTTTTATATTGTTTTAATTGTCTGATCAATTCTGATTTTTCATCAAAATAGTGCACTTCCGTCGGAATTGCTTTCTCTTCGATGGCGCGGACATATTCTTTGGCGAGATCTCCTGTGCAGAAGAGTGCATCGATTCCCTTCCCTTTTAAATAAGCCCCCACACCGTAGTGAAGCTCCTTTTCACCTGTTCCGAGTTCTCCCATATCCCCCAGCACAGCGATTTTTCTGCCGTCCGCCTTGGAGAGGACATCGAGGGACGCCCGCATGGAGACCGGGTTGGCGTTGTAGCAGTCGTCGATGATGACGATGCCGTCTCTCTCTACCAGATTGCTTCTGCCGCTGATTGTGCGGACGGATTCGATTCCGCGTCTGATTTCCTCCGCCGTAAGACCGAGCGCCCTGCCGACACCGAGCGCAGCCATTGCGTTATAGACATTGTGCTCCCCGGCAATCGGAATCTCTACTTTCATCTCCTGCCAACTCTCCTGGCCATCCGCTTCCTCTTTGAATTTCGCATGGAGAACCGCCTCGACTCCCGTGAGGCCGAGCGCCTTGATATCCGTGGCATAAATTTCACGCTCCTCCTCCATCCCGTAAAAGACGGCCGCCTTTCCATTTACAATCGTCTTTGTGGAGAGTTTATCGTCGTCTCCGTTTAATATGACAGTTCCGTCCGGCCGCATGTGTTCAAAACACTCCGTTTTTGCACGCAGGATGCCGTCCCGGTCGCCGAGATTCTCTAAGTGGCAGATTCCGATGTTTGTGATGACACAGACATCCGGCTGCGCCATCGAGGCTAACCGGTGCATCTCGCCGAAATCGGAGATTCCCATCTCGAGCACTGCCACCTCGTGCTCCTCCCTGATTTTAAAAATCGTGAGCGGCAGACCAATCTCGTTGTTGAAATTGCCCTCCGTCTTTAACACGCGGTATCTCTGCTCTAAGACAGAGGCAATCATCTCCTTCGTGCTGGTCTTGCCCACGCTTCCCGTGATGCCCACCACTTTGATGTCTAAAAACTCGCGGTAGAATTTTGCGATTTTTTTCATGGCATCCAGGGTGGATTCCACGAGGATGTACGGTCCAGCCGGACACTCTAACTTCTGCTCCGATAAAACAGCAAGCGCCCCCTTTTCAAAAACTGACGGAATGAATTTGTGTCCGTCCACGCGCTCCCCCCTGACTGCGATAAAAAGGTCATCCTTCCCGACAAGGCGGCTGTCAATCACCGCTCCGGCGATTTCCCTACCCGCATCCTCCTCCGAGCCAAAATAGGTTCCGCCGCAGGCAGCGGCGATATTGTTCAGTGTCATATTTTTCATTGCAATCCTCCGATTCTATCCTTAAGGCAGAAGCCCGCGCATACGCACAGGCTTCCCAATTTATTTCCGGTATTTTTCCATCGATATCTCGATAATTTTTTCACAGAGTTCCCTAAAATTCATGCCCACGACCTGCGCCTCCTGCGGCAGAAGGCTTGTCGGCGTCATTCCCGGCAGCGTGTTCGCCTCGAGACAGAAAATCTCGTTGTCCTCACTCAGCAAAAAGTCAGTGCGGGAATAGGTGTTGAGTCCGATGACTCTCGCCACTTTTTCTGCATACCCCTGCATCTTTTTCGCAAGTTCCTCCGGCAGATCTGCCGGACAAGTCTCCACTGCACTTCCCGCTTTATATTTATTTTTGTAGTCGTAAAATCCTTCAATCGGCGCAATCTCGATAATCGGCAGAGCCTTAAAATCCATGACCCCGACCGAGAACTCTCTTCCCTTGATATACGCCTCAATCACGACTTCATCCTCCCAGCGGAAAGCCTCCTCGAGAGCGCTCTTGAGCTCGTCTTCACGGTTGACAATCGTCACACCGACGCTCGAACCTCCGCAGCAAGGTTTTACAACACACGGATAATTGACGATAATCTTGCTGTCCACATCCTCTTTTTTCAACGTGAAACCTGCCGGTGTCGGAATCTCATTGTTGTGGAAAAACTGCTTGCTCAGCCCCTTGTTCATCGCGATGGCACTGCTCAAATATCCGGTTCCTGTATATTTAATTCCGAAGAGGTCGAATGCCGCCTGCACTTTTCCGTTCTCTCCGTTCTCTCCGTGGAGCGCGATAAACACGATGTCCGCCATGCGGCAGATTTCAATCACGTTCGGTCCGAAGAAGCAATCGGACTGGTCTTTTCTCGAAGCCTTCACCTTCGCAAGGTCCGGTGCGACCTCCGGAATACCCTCCACCTTGACGCTGCTCTCCTCCGCTCTGTCAAAAATGTCCTTAACATCTTCCTCTTTATCGCTATATCCCATAAAAACATCAAGTAAAATTACCTGATGTCCGTTTTCTCTCAGTGCCTTCGCCACCATATCTCCAGTCTTAAAGGAAACATCTCTCTCGGTGCTCAACCCACCTGCTAATACAACTATCCTCATCTCATCCTCCTACTTATTTTTTCCTAAAAAACATCATTATTTATACTATACCCATTCCCTCTAAATGGCAAGAACTAAAAACAGAAAAAGGACAGCCCGGCTGCCGATTTTATCAAACGGTGCGTCTGTCCTCTGCTTGCGGTGATGATTTTCCTCCTTCTCCCCTTATTTTTTATAACAATTAAACAAAACTATAAAGCCAAACAAAAATCTGTCTTGCAATGTAATCCTCTTCGCGAATTCTGCTTCCGTATTCTAAGATTTCACGCTGCAGTTCTTCCTGCTCTTCCTTCCCGAGATGGTTTAAAATCTGTTGCAAAATCCGCACCCGCTCAAAATCTGTCTCATACTGACCAATCAAAAATCCAAATAACTGTTTATTCTCCATTATTTTGTTTAAAACATGCAAAACCTCTCTCTTCTCGTTCAATGTTTTCTCATCATCACCTTGTAGTTTCATCATATCATTATCTACATTTGTAAGCAACTTTTTTCGTAATTATATCTCATCCTATTTTCCCCTACTTTATGCCACTTTTCTAACCCCACAGCGGCATCCCGGACGATAGCGCCGGCTGACAGCTTCCATCTGAACACCAGCCGCGTCCCGACCGGAGAAGCTTTTATCGAATGGGAAATTTCCGTTTGACAAAAGAAGCAGGGCACACGCTGCGTATGCCCTGCTAAAAAAGGAGACTATTCTATGTCCTGCCAAGTTATTCCACTGTATTAAAACTCCGGTTCAATGAGTCCGTAAGTGTTGCCTTTTCTCTTGTAGACAACATTCACTTCCTCCGTCTCTGCGTTCATGAATACGAAAAAATCATGTCCTGATAATTCCATCTGTACACAGGCATCCTCCGGGTACATCGGCTTCATACCGAACCGTTTGCTTCGGGTAATCTTAATCTCCTCGTCGTCTTCCATGCCGCCCTCTAAGAACTCTTTCTTAAATGCAGATCCCTTGCTCTGCTGCTTGGAAACAATCTTCGTTCTGTATTTCTTCAGCTGTCGCTCAATCACTTCCTCAACCAGATCAATCGACACATACATGTCATTGCTGACCTGCTCAGAACGGATGTAGCTTCCCTTGACCGGAATCGTCACCTCCACCTTCTGGCGTTCCTTCTCCACACTCAATGTTACATGTGCATCAGTATCCGGAGTAAAGTACTTCTCCAATTTACTCAGCTTATCCTCCACTGCTGCCTTCAGACCATCGGTCAAATCAATGTTTCTCCCTGTAATCGTAATTCTCATGATGCCTACCCCCTGTCGTTTATTTGATACGATTCATATCATGTAAATATTATAACATATTTCGCTATTATCGCAAGACAATTTCATTTTTTTTCTACAATTTTCAGATTTTTTACAACAGTTCAGCCATAGCCCGTGCAGTGTGTGAATCATGCTTGCATGAGAGAACACACGGAACGAGGCTATGGGCAGAGCGCCGGATTATGAGCAAAGTTAGCTGCGTAGCAGCGGGAAAGCAGCATAGCTGCCTTTGCGAATGGCGCTGGGTGAACTGTTACAACAGTTCACTCCATGGTAAGTCCGAGATAGCCCTTTTTCCCGACGCATGATCGCTCCGGAACCCGCATCATTCCGCCCGCATTCTCATAGAAAACGCTCTTTTTCCCGAGTTCTGCCGCAAACGCCGGAAGGAACGTTTCCCACTCTGTCGGTTCAAGGGTACACTCGATAATCCGAAGCGCCTCCTCCTCGAGGCGGCACAAAAGCAGTTCCGCTCCGTTCTTACTCCTCGCCTCATACCCCGGCGTGACAATCCGTTCTTCATCCTCGCACGGTTCGAGCTGGAACGCCATCCCTCCGCAAAAATTGTTCTCATAGATGGCGTAACGGACGGCCTCCTCATCCCAGCGCACATAGCCTTCCCCCGAAAAAGCGGCATCGCGGATGGAGACATACTCCTGCGGCGTGATGAGCTGCAGGCTCCAACCGGCAATCTCCTCCGGCACGGATATTTTTTCAGCGGCTGCCAGCGTTCCGGTCGACGGCGCTTTTGCCTCGGTCATTGGCGCTGTCTCACGCGCCCAGTGCCACTCCTTAAAAGAATCACAAAACCCAAGTCCCCGATAGTAATCTTTTAGTTTCTCCTCTGCGGGCTGCAAAATCAGCGGCTGCCGGTATTTCTCCGCAGCATGCATCAGAATCTGCGCTGCGTAACCTCTGCGGCGGTAGTCCGGCAGGGTCGCCACGGCATAGACATAGCGCGCCGGTATCCGTTCCCCGTCAAGCAGCACCTCCACAGGCAGAAAACTCGCCATCGAGACCGGCTTCCCGTCCGCAAAAATCACCATCATATTGTCCTCCGTGAAGCGCTGCTCCAAATAGAGGTTGACGTACTCCTCCTCATCCCCAAAGCAGGTCTGCCAAAGCTGCTGCACAGCCTCCCTATCATACTCGGATGCATAGACGACGGCACTCTCCCGCGCCCGGTACTTTTTCAACAGGATGTCCGGGTAGTAGGACAACTTCGCCTTGCGCAGCCCCAAATCCCCGGTGTCCTCCTCGCGGTTTACATAGGAATAACCCTGACACTCGTGCAATACAAACTGCTGATTAATCATCGGGTACGCCCCTTGCAGGGACGGATATGCCTTCTCAAAATGAACTACAAACGTATTACTATTTAAGTGCTCCCCGATGGAGAATGCGACGATTTCGCCAGCTTTGCGCAGGATTCCCCCCACGAGCGAGAGCTCTTCCATGTGGGAAAACGCCTCCTCTAAGACCTGCATCTCCGCCTCCATCTCATCGTTCCATTTTTCTTTGCGAAGTGCAATCCACCTTCTCGCCATCTCGCGGCACTCCGCCTTTTTTTCCGTCATCATCTCCTCGTAAGACCAGTCATCATCGTCCTTGAACCGGGCGATGTGGTTGCGCTTTCCGTGAAGTTTTTTCCCTTTCAGGGTGGACAATTTCTCGGTCGTATAAATGTAGTCAAAATCGCTCCGCTGCGCCTCGAGTTCAAACTCGCCCGGAAACTCCTGTAGCAGCCACTCCCGCTGCGCCTCCACCAGAGGCGACATGTCGAGCGGTGTCTGCTTCTCTCTGCACAACTTCTTTAAACAGGAAACGGCAGCACGCTTATCCCCGTCTCCAAACGGAAACGAATAGCGGTACTGCCCGTCCTCCCGGAAGCGGATGACGCCGCAGCCTGCAATCTCCGCCACCTCTACCTGATAAATCCTGCGCCAGATAAAATTGTTCGCGAATGTATACTCACACGCCTGCGCGTCCTCCACTTTCATTTTCTGCTTCATCCACTCCTGGTCTTCAAGTGTAATCGGATGAAAAAAACTGTCTTCCTGCTGTCTCATATCCTATCCTTTTCGCTCTTAAGAAATGGTAAATCCTGAAATCTTGTCCTTCAACGCCACCGCCGTCTCTGCGAGGCTCGATGCATCGGACTCCACGTCGGCACTGTTCTCTGTGACAGTGTCCGCAAGTCCCCGCATGCTGACCGCAGTCGCTTCTATCTCTTCCGCAGATGCCGACTGTTCCTCGGTGATTGCAGCCATATTGCCAGAGACGTCGCTCATCGCACGAATCTCATCAATCATTCCATTTACAATCTGTTCCATGTGTTCAATACTGTCAAAAATATGGTTAAAATGCTCCGCCGCATCTCCGACGGTCTCAACGCTTCCGGTAATCTGCTCCATGCTTTCCGCACTCCGCTTTACCGTCTCCTGTATCAGGCCTGTCACATACTGTATCAGTTCCGTAATCTCATCTGCCGCGTTTGCAGAAGTCTCGGCCAGACTCTTAATCTGTGTCGCCACAACCGCAAATCCTTTTCCTGCCTCCCCGGCTCTCGCCGCTTCTATGCTGGCATTCAGCGCCAGAAGATTCGTCTCGTCCGCAATTCCGCGGATGGTGTTTGTAATCTCACTGATTTTCTCCGCCGCCTGACCAACCGAGGAAATGGATTCCTCGAGATTCTTCATACCCGATTCCACGCTGCCCATGGAGTCGGTGACAGAGTTCATGCTCGTCCTGCCGTCCCGTGCCGCGTCCATCGTCTTCCCGATATCCTCCAGCACTTCCGTTCCCTGCTCATTCGTCTGGGCTACCACCTGCGCCAGCGTCGTCGCATTCTCTGCGATAACTCCAATGGAACTGACTAATTCCTCCAATGTCTCATTCAACTGCCCCATCGCCTCCGACTGCCCGTTTGCCGACTCATGGAGCTGACCCGAAAGTTCGGAACTGTTCTTCGCCTTGCTGTCTAAATCATCGGAGATATTGACGATGGTTCCTAAAGTATCGCGCATGACATTTAAAAATTCTCTCATGCTGGCAGCCATGACAGTAATCTCGTCGTTGCCGCTGACCGCTACCTCCGTTGTAAAATTCCCCTCTGTTATCTCTACGATTGTATTTGTAATTTTTTCA
The DNA here is from genome assembly GCA_964495195.1 of uncultured Roseburia sp. Classification (GTDB taxonomy): domain Bacteria; phylum Bacillota; class Clostridia; order Lachnospirales; family Lachnospiraceae; genus Roseburia. The sequence goes on along the minus strand of CAZBUW010000027.1, from coordinate 17,075 downwards.
ATCGGTTTGGTAATCCTGTTGATTAAAACCGTTATGACAAGTGTAATTACAATGACAACCGCAATGCCGAGACCAATCAGGAGAATCTGTAAAAAGTGAATATCACTGTAGATACTGCTCTCGAGAACTTTTGACACCAGATACCAGGAGGTGCCTGCTATCGGCTGTACGTTCACCATGCACTCCCCGTCCGCGGTAGAATACATCTGTTTTACCGCATCGTTCTGAATATCCTGATAAATGGAGGCGTAGAAAGCATCGCTGCACTCCTCCGCGGCAATTCCTGTCAATTCAGCGTCGCGGTGCGCCAAGATGCTCCCTGTATTCCTGTCGATAATAAATGCCTCACCGTCTCCTGCCACCTGCATGCCGCCCACGACCTCGGACAGGATGGCGAGACTGACATCCGCAGCCGCCACTCCGCTCTTTCCGGCAGCATTTTTCATCTGGCGGGATGCCGTCACGACATATTCTCCTGTCAGATCATCTACATATGGTTCCCCAAATGCAAACGTTTCATGCGCCATTCCCTCACTGTACCAAGACATCTCCCAAGGGGCGTCGCCTGCGTCCCAGCCTGTGGCGTCATAGGTCACGGCATCCTCCGTCACGATGTAGATTCCATTTGGGAAGTCCGCATATGTCTCCAAAAATTTATTCTCATATTCTAAAATCTCGTCCCCGGACATATCGAGGTACTCCATCGTCTCGATGGCGGTATCCAACACGGAAATATTTCCGCCCATCCACGCCGAAATCTCATTGGCACTCGCCGTACTCTCCGCTGCAAGCAGTTCCTCCGTCTTCTCCGTGATGGATGACTTAGAGGACTGATACGCGATAAGGATTAATATCATGAGTCCAAGCGCGACCGTCGGTACAAGAAAAGCCAAAAGTTTCGCCCTGATTCCAAATCGTTTTTTTGCCTGTTTCATATGCTTTTGCTCCGTTTCCTGCTGTCTTTTGTTGTTCGGGCAGCAATTATTATTCTATATAAATTGTAGCACGGCAAAAATTATTCCACAACGACTTGCAGGACTCCTTTTTTGCTCTTTCTTGTCTTTTTCCACCTTACTCCTCCGCTCTCCCCTTCTTCTGCTCCCAGACGGAGCGGATGATCTCCTCCGCTTCCTTCGCCTCCTGCTTCGTCAGCTGCGGCGTATCCTTCAGCACATAGTCCATACCGAGATTGTCGTACTTGACTTTTCCCATGGAGTGATATGGGAGTACCTCGAGCTTTTCCACATTGCCAAGCGTGTTTAAAAATGCTCCCAGGCCCTCTAGTTCCTCCCTTACAAATGTGATGCCCGGCACGACCACATGGCGGATCCAGACCGGCTTTTCTATGGTGTCTAAATACCTCGCGAAGGCTAAGACACTGCGGTTTGAATGCGTCGTCAGCGCCCTGTGTCCCTCCTCGTCGATGTGTTTGATGTCGAGCATGACTAAGTCCGTAACTTCCATCAACTGTCTTATTTTTTGTAATTGTTCGTTCTTTTTACACAATTCATTTATCTTGTCTGCCGAGTCGACGTCCTCCTGGGACAACTGTGGAAACAGGATGCCGGAGGTGTCAAGGCAGGTGTGGATGTCCCTCTCTTTCGCCATGGAAAAAAGTTCCGTGAGGAATTCCATCTGCATCATCGGCTCGCCGCCTGTGGCTGTGATTCCGCCGGTCGCATAGAAGGCGCGGTTGCGCTCGAATTTCTCAATGATCTCGCCTGCTGTCGTCGCAGTCCCGTCCTCTAAGTTCCAGGTGTCCGGGTTATGGCAGTACTGACAGCGCATCGGGCAGCCCTGAAAAAAAACGACGAAACGGACGCCCGGGCCGTCCACGGTCCCAAAGGTTTCTAACGAATGAATATATGGCATGTTTTTCCCCCTTGCTATCCTTGCAAAAACCGGGCATGTCTTGAGAGGCAGGCCCGGTTTGAAAAGTTATAATTCAATTACATACGTTCGTGGAAGGTTCTGGCGATAACTTCATCCTGCTGTTCTTTGGTGAGCTTGATAAAGTTTACGGCATAACCGGACACACGGATGGTGAGCTGCGGATAGAGTTCCGGATGCTTCTGCGCATCTAAAAGCGTGTCGCGGTTTAAGACGTTGACATTCAGGTGATGTCCGCCCTTCTCCACATAGCCGTCGAGCATGGCAATCAGGTTGTTCTCCTGCGCCGTCATGTCTTTTCCTAAAGCGTCCGGCACGATTGTGAATGTGTTGGAGATACCGTCCTGTGAGTCCATGAACGGTATCTTTGCCACCGACGCTAAGGAAGCTACCGCACCGTTCGTGTCGCGCCCGTGCATCGGGTTTGCGCCCGGTGCAAATGCCACGCCTGCCTTTCTTCCGTCCGGAGTCGCCCCCGTGTTCTTACCGTACGACACGTTGGATGTGATGGTGAGGATGGAAGTGGTCTGGATGCCGCCGCGGTAGGTGTGGTTTCCTTTTACATAGCCGATGAAGGTGTGGAGCACCTCCTTTGCAATCTCGTCGACACGGTCATCGTCGTTTCCGTATTTCGGGAAGTCGCCCTCGATTTCAAAATCAACCGTGACACCGTTCTCGTTGCGGATTGGTTTTACTTTTGCATACTTGATTGCGGATAAAGAGTCTGCCACAACGGAGAACCCTGCGATTCCGGTTGCAAACCAGCGGCGCACTTTCTTGTCATGAAGCGCCATCTCTAACTTCTCGTAGCAGTATTTGTCATGCATGTAATGGATGATGTTTAGAGCATTGACATAGACTCCTGCCAGCCATTTCATCATGTCCTTGTACGCAGCCCACACTTCGTCGTAATCTAAGTATTCCGACGTAATCGGACGGTATTTCGGTCCGACCTGCTTGCCGCTCATCTCGTCCACTCCGCCGTTGATTGCGTAGAGGAGACATTTTGCGAGGTTGGCTCTCGCACCGAAAAACTGCATTTCTTTTCCGATTCTCATGGAGGATACACAGCATGCGATACCGTAGTCGTCGCCGTGGACAACACGCATGAGGTCGTCGTTCTCGTACTGGATTGCAGAGTGTCGGATGGATGTCTCCGCACAGAACTTCTTGAAATTCTCCGGAAGTTTCTGTGACCAGAGCACGGTCATGTTCGGTTCCGGCGCTGCGCCGATGTTGTTTAATGTATTTAAGTAGCGGTAGGACATCTTCGTCACCATATGTCTTCCGTCGACGCCGACACCGCCGATGGACTCGGTCACCCAGGTAGGATCGCCGGCAAAAATACTGTTGTATTCCGGTGTTCTCGCAAACTTCACCATGCGAAGCTTCATGACAAACTGATCGATGATCTCCTGAATCTCCTTCTCGGTAAAAGTGCCCTCACGCAGATCGCGCTCTGCGTAGATATCTAAGAAGGTGGAGGTGCGTCCTAAGGACATCGCCGCACCGTTCTGCTCCTTGACCGCTGCAAGGTAGGAGAAGTAGACAGCCTGCGTCGCTTCAAGTACATTTGTAGCTGGTTTTGAGATATCGCATCCGTAGATCTCGGCTAATTTTTTCAGCATCTCAAGGGCGCGAATCTGCTCGGAGAGTTCCTCTCTCTCTCGGATGACATCCGAGTACATGATGACTCTCGTCGTGTTGAGCTGTTCTTTTTTATCCTCAATCAGGCGGTCTACTCCGTAGAGCGCCGGTCTTCTGTAATCGCCGATGATACGTCCGCGTCCGTAAGCATCCGGAAGTCCCGTGATGATGTGCGCGGTACGGCATGCTCTCATCTCCGGTGTGTACGCATCGAATACGCCTGCGTTGTGCGTTTTTCTATGGGTGGTAAAATACTCTACCACTTCCGGGTCGACTTTATACCCGTTGTCCTCACATGCTTTCACCGCCATGCGGATTCCGCCGTAAGGCTGAAGGGAACGCTTAAACGGCTTATCAGTCTGGAATCCGACAATCTTTTCCTTGCTCTTGTCTAAGTATCCCGGCCCGTGGGATGTGATGGTCGAAATAATTTTCGTATCCATGTCGAGCACCCCTCCGGCCTCGCGCTCTTCTTTTGACAGCTCTAACACCTGCTGCCACAAATCTGTCGTATCCTGTGTCGGTCCCTCCAAAAAGGAGCTGTCCCCGTCGTATGCGGTGTAGTTTTTCTGAATAAAATCTCTGACATTGATCTCATTCTCCCATGCTCCACCCTGAAAAGTTCTCCATTCATCTCTCATTGAATCATTCCTCCTAATTCATTTTTTAGAACCCCCGGAGGGTTTTTATCAAATAGGAATTTCCTAATTTGATAAAAAAAGCCGGCAGTCCGGGTTTTCTTCGCCCAGACGGTCGGCATGTCATTCGTTATACTTCATGTGGTAATTCCACGGTTCCGTCAGTCATATAACAATGAAATATTACTATGTTTTTTGCGGAACGTCAAGAGAAATTATTCATGGAATTTTTTTCCTACAGTTCAGCCATAGTCAGAATGGCGTGGGCTGAACTGTTAATACTTCTTTCCATTCTTCATCCGCGGCACAAATCCCGCCCCGGTGTCCCAGTCGGCGCACATGCCGTCCACGCTCTTCCAGTCGAAGAGCACGTCCTGGTCGAGGTTGTTGCGGCAGCGCTCCACGCCGGAGTTGCAGTCGATGACCGAGAAGTGATAGTTCTTTCTGATGCACTCCTCCATGATATCATACACGAGCCCGTTGTCGTAGAGATGGTAAAAATAATCCTTAAACGCAAGGTAATCATCCCCCGGATAGAGTTCCTCCATGCGGTCTCTATTGTACTCCGTCAAATGTAGTTCAATCAAATCTAAATGGTCGAGTCCGACCTCCTCAAAATACGGCAGTAGTTCAAACAGCTTTTCCCGGTTGAGCGGATAGCTCGGCTCCTCCACTGTCAGGATAAAGCCCATCTCCTTCGCCCGCCTCATATTCTCTAAGACTTGTGCCGAAAAATTGCTCGCCGAGATGTGGAAGCGGATCTCATCCACATGTATCCCCTTCAAACGCTTCAGATTCTCCTCATTGCAGAGGATTCCGTTTGTGTATAAAAAGGTGTAGGGGTTGATGTCTTTTGCATAGATGAGCGGGTAGAGCTCCGCGGCGTAGCGCTCAAAAATGTCGAGATACAAAAGCGTCTCCCCGGCTGAACAGTAGGACACAATCGCCGGCCGGTAGTTCTCAAACTCGCGCAGCTTCATCTTCTGAATCTCAATCTCCCGCTGCTCCTGCTGCTCATTTAAAAGAATTTCCTCCTTGGTCGGATTGTAATAGCAGTACGGGCACTTGCACATGCACTGCGTCCCCTGAAACAGGTTGATGGACTGCTCCCCCGTATAACAATCGCGGCAGCCAAAAGACACCTTTCCATAGTGAAAACAATGCCCGTTGGCATGCACCTCCGCCCCCATGGCGAGCAGTTCCCTCTGACGCTTAAATTTTTTCTCCAAAATCTCCTGATATGGTACAACTCTCACTCTTCTCCATCCTTTCTGTCTCCCATGCGGTGGACACTACAAATTCTCACCAAATCTTTCCTTAAATCTCGTCATCATCTCCCTGGTCAGGCTCAGCCCCTCCGGGTCTCCGGGAATCTCCGAATAGTGCACCCATTCCGCCACGGAGAGTTCCTCCGCATCCATCGTGATGCCCGCATCCCCGTCTAACTCGCAGAAATATCCGAGCAGCAGATTGCTGTCAAATCCCCACGGCTGACTCTTGTAATAGCGGATGTTTTTGACATGTACGCCCGTCTCCTCAAAAACCTCCCGCGCCACGGTCTCCTCGGCGGTCTCGCCGATCTCCGTAAATCCGGCAATCAGTGCATAGCGCTTGTACTGACGACCGGCGTACTTTGTCATCAAAAGATTCTCCCCGTCCGTGACCGCCACGATCACCGCCGGCGCAATCTTTGGAAACACAATATTACCGCAGGATTTGCAGCGCATCGCGCGCATCCCCGCCTCGTGAAAAAGCCTCTCCCCGCAGCGTCCGCACCAGCGGTTGTCGCGGTACCAGATAAAGAGGTGCCACGCGGTCGCACCGGCAAAGACAAGTTCCTTTGGCTTCATCGAGCGGATGGAGAACATATCATATTCTTCGTACCCAGCAGGCAGCTCCAGACCGGAAAAATCCGCAAGGAAGTAATCCACGTCGCCCGCCGCATCGACGGCATCTTCTGTGGACGCGGGATCGCCTGCCGCATCGGCGTCGCCCGCCGCAGGCGTGGCGTCTCCAATCGAGAATAAGAATCTGCACCGCGGCACCTTCTTTCCCTGCTTTCTGCAGACCTCTAAGAGCTCTCCATAGGTCATATATGTAATCTGCGCACCCTCCGTCCGCAGTATGATTTTATCGTTTGCAAAACCGATGACAGAACTCTCCGCTGTCATCTCCGCCTCTTTATATTGATTTTTTAAGCGCAGCGGCGCAATATCCTGAATCATAAAAACCTCCGTTCTCTTCAACGTACAAATTTGGTTCGGGTGTCAAAAGGTGCTAATGAAAATTTGAACTGTCCTATTGCACAAAATAAATTTCACATTTGTGACTTATGAAGGATATTAGATTTTCTTAATGTTCTGTACGCTATCGAGCAACTCAGCAACAGGACGTTGCTGAGAGCCCAAGCTGAGCCCGGATGGCGAATCTTGGGCGTTTGCGGTCGCAGCAAAAATTTTTGACAGAACATTTAGAAAATATTATATCCGTAATTCGGAACAAATGGAAATTTTATTTTTGTGGAATAGGACAATCACAACTTGGATTAGCACCTTTTGACACCCAAATCGAATTTGCCTGTGCACTTTTTTCACAGTACCTAAATCCATTTTTTCCGGTGAAACCACAGAATCAAAAGTATCCCGACGAAAATGCTCGCCCCCACGAAAATCCAATAGCTGTACTCGCCGGACAACTCCGGCATGTGTTCAAAATTCATTCCATACCAGCCGACCATCAACGTCAGCGGCATGAAAATGGAAGTCACCACAGTGAACACCTTCATGAGGCTGTTCTGCTCAATGTCAATCTGCGCCTGATACGCCTCTCTCATCTGGGTCACATAATCGCGCAGGTTGATAACCGCGCTCCGGAAACGCTCCGTCCGGTTCGCCAGGACCTCAAAACGCTTCGTCGCCTCCTCCGACAACAGCCCGTTCGCGTTGGCGGTGAGATTGTCGAGCACGGCGTCCATCTGCTCATAGTAGCGCTTTAACCGGAGCAGTTCCTTGCGGTACGATATAATCTTCTTGAGATATTCCTTGTTTGAAGAGAGGAGCGTCTCATCCTCCGCCTCGGTAATCTCATCCTCCATATCATTCAAAAATTCCATATCCCTCCGCAGCAGTCCTGCAAAAAAGAGGTAGAGCACATCCTCGTTCCCAAGATTTTTTCCCTGCCCCGACTGTCCAATCTCCCCCAAAAGCTGCGCCGCTTTGCGCAGCGTGCTCTCGTGTTCACAGATAAAAAAGAGATTTTCCCCATCCTGATAAATTAGAATCGGCGCCATCCAGACGCCTTTTTTCTCCACATCATACCACTCAAAATAGAGCAGATTATAGTCAAAGAATCCCTCGAATGCCGTCGTCTCCCCCCGCTCGATATATTTAATTACATTTTTCGTTATGTGTGTCTCGTAATCTCTGATACAACCCTTTTCCACCAATTGAATCATACAATCCTCTTCATTTTAACATATTTTCGGATAGTAGGATTCCCAAAATTGCAGGTTCTTATGTTTTCTCAAAGAAAATAGACAGCTATTATCCGTAGCTGCCTACCCTCCAATGGAATATCTATACTTCCATCAATCAATATCTGACTCTAAATCAAACATCATCGTGCTATCATCATCGTAATTATTACTCCCCTCTTCAGGTGCGTTATTCATCTCAACCTCCTCTTCCACAAGGTTCTCCTTTGAATTTTTAGTATCTTCCACCATATATGTTGTGGATTCATCCATTCCACTTTCTGTCTCCTGAACATTCAAAATACTATTCTCCACATTATCGTCATGAAAACCGATTTTGGCAAAAACTACAACAGCACCTCCACAACACAAACAGGCAATGATGGTTGTAATGATAATTTTTTTTAGTTTCATAAGTCCCCCTTGTCTTAATTTTTAATTATTACAACAGAACCCGATTTGATAGTAAGATAGTCAGATGTTGCATTAATGATATAGATAAAATATTCTCCCTCCTCTCTAACATTTATTTTCACATTATCATCTCCCTGACATATCTCTCCATCATACATGATTCCATTTAATACATATCCGACAACATATTTTTGATTTTCCACAACATCTGAATCATATGTTTCAATTGATACATCTAATGTCTCTCCTGCACTACACTCCAAGCCATTATAATCTTTCTGATAAAAAACAACAGCACTCCCATTTGTCATTATTATTTCAGGAATAGCATCATATTCAACTTTCATATCTGTAATAGAAGATGGACATGCAACATCCTTGGCCAAATTTGTTATGATACTACTTTCCAATAAATATTCCTGCTCTGTCATTTCTGTTCCTACAGTATCCGTCAAATTCGAATCATCCTCTATCTCTTTTCCTATTTTATCTCTATTTGAATCATCTACTTTTTGGACAGTAAAAAAATCAATTATAGAATCAATCAAAGCACCCTCTGTTGCTGCATTAACGACAGTCCCGGCAAATGTCAACAATATCACTACAACCAATGACGCCACTAGTTTATTTATTCTAAATGCCTTGTGAAATTTTCCTCTTGGAACTGATTCAAGAACATATTTATCATCAATATCATTTATAGCATTAAGAAGTCTTTGATTAATCACTCACTATTCTCCTTGCCAAAAGTTCTCTTTTTAATTTTTTTCTTTCTCGAAATAGAATTGACTCAACTTGACTCTTACTCAAGCCACATTCCGCCATAATTTCATTAACGGTCATAAAATACCAATATTTTAATAGGAATACCTTACGATTCCTTTTTTCAAGTCCAGCAATAAAATCATTCAAGCATTCCGTAAGCTCATCATCCTCAAAAGTATTTATCTGTTTTTCAAAAAACTGATCGCCGTCTTCAACTATTTTTTCAAAAGATACATTTTTATCAACATTTCTTTTTTCAGCATGATTAAAATCATATTTCTTCAAAGCTTGATTTCGCGATATTTTCAGGCTATATGCCTTTAAACTTTTTGGTATCGTTGGCGGAATATTATTCCATAATGTTAAGTATGTATCGTTTTCACATTCTTCCGACTCAAATCGATCTTGAAGTATATTGTAAGCAATCATTTTTATTAACTTGCCATATTTACTTTTTGTCTCTGAAATTGCAGTTTCAATTCTATTTAGGAATAAAGCAATTATACTTGCATCATCCAAATAACCTTTCATTCTCATTTCTCCTTGATAATAATGTAGTACGGTTTTTTGGGGAATAACTTGCGCTGCCAGGAAAAAATTTAAAATAGTTTTCTCAAAATACAATCTTGGCATTCTGCGCAAGCTCCGCCTCGGCAAAGAGGCGGCGGACGGCAGTCTCGTACTCCGCAAAATCTTTCGCTTTCTTAATCTTTTTTAACAGTCTGTCCGCATCCGCAAACTGTTTTCCCCAGTAGAACCACAACTCTTTCAACTTAAACAGCGCGTTTTTATCGCCTGAAAAGTCCTCGCGGTAGGCGCGGTAGAGCCTGTCGTGGAATTTTTCGAGAGCGTCTTTCTCAAGCGTCCCCTCCCCCTTCAGTTCGAGGGCGAGCGCCGGATTTGAAATCAATCCGCGTCCGAGCATGACCGCGCACTCCGAAGGGTTCTCCCGCCGCCACGCCTCATAGTCCGCCCTGCTGAAAATATTTCCGTTGTAGACGACCGGACAGCGGCTCTCCTCCAGCGCCTCGCGAAACACTTCCATCCGCGGCTCGTTCTTGTAAAAATCCTTCTGCACACGCGGATGGATAATGAGTTCCGACACTGGAAATTGTTGATATATTTCAAACAATTCATGAAATTCTTCCGGGTCTTCCATCCCGATTCTCGTCTTTACCGACATCGCAATCCCCTCCGGCGTAATCGCCTCATAAACCGCGTCGAGATAGCGGCAAAGTTCTTTCGGGCAGGCTAAAAATCCCGCCCCGCGCCCCTTTGCCACGACGGTGCCGGAAGGACAGCCGAGATTCAGATTGACCTCATCATAGCCGTACTGCTCATGCAGCGTAAAAATCAGGCGAATGGAGTCGGCGGCGTCCTTCGAAATAATCTGCGGCACCACGCGTATGCCCTGATTGTGCTCCGGCAAAATATCCTTCCTCTCCCGGGAATTCATATCCTTCTTGGTGTGGGTGGTGATAAAGGGGGTAAAATACTTGTCCACACCCCCAAAACCAGAAAAGAAGGCATTCCGGAACAGATATCCGGTAATGCCTTCCATCGGTGCTAAATATAGGTTCACTTTCTTAAAGGCTCCTCTCTGCATGGAGCATTTTCATCCAGACTGTCATCTCGCCTGCCTCCCGGTTGCCCCAATAACAATAAGGCACGAGGGTGAGCTTCGTCTCCTCAAATCCGACCGGAACCGTTCCGTAAAGTCTCTCCGTCTGCCAGTCTTTTGCGCGCATCCGCTTTCCCTGCACGGTGAGAACCTGTGCCCCTCCAAACAGGTTCGAGCGCTCCTCCCGGATTGGCTTTGTCACATCCACGAACAGTGCGCCGAGGTTGCTTCCGTTGTCCGCCTCCTCGAGGCAGTATACGACGGGGCCTTTTACCACCGCCACTTTTCCGGCGTCCGCGCGGACAAGCGGGTTCGCATAGACAAACTGCGCCGGCATGTCAAAGGATAACACAATCTGCTGCGCGTCAAATTCCATTTCCAGACGGGCGTATCCGCGCTGCACAAAAAGAGGCACTTTCTCTCCGTCCACGGTCAGCACAGGATTTTTCGCATAGGCAGGAATGCGGATGTAAAACGCACCGCTGACCGCCTCCTCCGCGTCCACGGCAATCTCCACGTTTCCCTCCCACGGGAACTGTGTCTTCAGATGAAAATCCACGTTTTTTTCTCTTATTGTAGCATGGATTTCCCCTCCTGTAAAAAGATTTAGCCAGACGGCATCCTTTTCCACAAAGCAGGCATACTCACCGAGCGACGCGAGCGTCCGCGCGATATTCGGCGGACAGCATGCGCACCCGAACCACTTCTGTCTCACCGGTTTGATATGATTTTTGTCCGTGGCAGGCAGACAGTTCGCCGGCCAGACCTCGAGCGGATTCACATAGAAGAAACTCTTTCCGTCCATCGCAATGCCGGAGAGCACCGTGTTGGTGAGCGCGAGCTCCATCGTATCCACATATTTTGCGTCCCCGGTAATCTGCGCCATGCGCCGGCAAAAGAGCGCGAGTCCGATTGAGGCGCAGCTCTCGGAATAATTCGTATCGTTCGGCAGATCATAATCCGTCGTAAAACGCTCAAGCGTCCCCGAGCTTCCGATTCCGCCTGTTATGTACATTCTTTTCTCCGTCATGTTCCGGTAGAGTTTTTCACAGGCGGCAAAAAGACTCTCATCCCGATATGCATACGCTAAATCCGCCATCGCACAGTACAGATAGACCGCGCGCACCGCGTGTCCCTCCGCCGTATCCTGCTGCCGCACCGGCTTGTGCGCCTGCCCATACGGGGTATGATACGGATTCGGATCATGCCAGACATCCACAAACCACGGTTTTTCACTCTCGTGCGCGAGATAGTTCGGCTCCGTTCCCCGGCGTTCCACAAAGTCTTTTGCCATATCGCGGTATCGCTCCACACCCGTCACCTCGTAAAGTTTGAAAAGTGCAAGCTCGATCTCCTCGTGCCCCGGCACCGCATTCTGATAGCGCTCCGTGTGAAAGACATCACAGATTAGATCCGCCGTCCTCTCCACAATCTTTAAAAAGCGCTCCTTCCCCGTGACTTTGTAGTAGGCGACCGCCGCCTCAATCATGTGGCCTGCGGTGTAGAGCTCATGCCCCTCCTTCAGGTTGCAGAACTGTTTTCCCGGCGCAAGGATTGAAAAATAGGTGTCGAGATACCCGTTCTCCTCCTGCGCCGCTCCTATCAGCTCAATCATCTCGTCCGCGATTTTTTCCAGATTTTCATCCGGCTCGTAGGACAGGGAATACGCCACCGCCTCAAGCCACTTTGCGAGATCGGTATCCTGAAACACCCATCCGTGGAACGTTCCCTCTTTCCTTCCTGCCGCCACCTTAAAATTCTCGATGCAGTAACTCGGCTCCGCATCCGCAACCTCATCATTTAGCGCGCGCCACTGGTACGGGATGATCTCCCTCGTCACAAGGCGTGTATATTTGTTCCAGAATTCGTCGTCGATTGCAATGTCATTTAACGAAATCAATTGTAGTTTATTCTCTCTCACCCGAAACCTCCTCACAGATACTTGACTGCCCAGATACTCTTATTGTTCCCCACGACCGAGATGCACATTGCAGGGTTGCCCGCCTCGTCTAACATTTGAAAAATTACTCCCTCGTAGGCTTCCCCGTTCCAGCTCACCTTGATGCGGGCGTCCCCCTCAAGCCGGTAGCTCCCCGACTCCACCGGCTTTTTTTGGTCCCGCACAATGCGGTTGTCTCTGGTCAGTTCCACCGCGAGCGGCCTGTGAACCTCCCCCGATATATCCTGACCGTGCTCGATTAAGTAATAGGTTCCGCAGACCTCCGCCTCGTGGTAATTTTTCAGACACACCGTCTCTCGGTTCGTCGCAAACGGTGCCGCCGTAAGCCACCCGCTCTCCGTCCGGAACAGCTGGTGCACCCTCGGCTCATGTTCCTCCGTCCCCCCGTCAAAACGCTGATGATAGACCATATAGATTTTTCCCTCGCCGTCGAGAAACGCCGAGTTGTGCCCCGGCGCTTTATAGCCGCGCTCTAAACTCGGAAACGTGTAGCTTCCCATCAGCTTCAGCCCGTATTTCTCATGCTTTGGCACGCGCGCAAACGTCCTGCCTTCCATGTCGGCATACGGCCCGTCCGGCCTTTTCGAGCGGAACAGACGAATCTGATAGCCGCCGTCGCGCCCTAACCAGCCGAATGACACAAAGAGAAAATAGTATCTCGTCTTCGGGTCGTAGAGAATGTACGGTCCCTCGATGGACTTGTGTCCGCCGCCGATTAATTTTTTCCCATAATATGGGTCTATGTGGTTCTTTGCGTCCTCCTCCGGGTGGATTGGATAGCCGGTCTCCTCATCAATCTCCAGTAAAAAAATACCGCCGGACCACGAGCCGTAGACCATCCAGAGCCTTCCCTCCGCATCGTGGAAAAGATTCGGATCGATACAGTTCGGCCAGCTCAGATTGTTGTAATGTCCGTTCTTTTTTAAGTAGCGGGCCGGGTCGGCATTCTCCCCTAACACCTCGTAAAAATTCGTTTTCGCCACGGTGTCCGCATCGAACCCGGAGTGCAAAATGCAGTCCCGGAACGTGTACGGCCCCTCCACTTCATCTGCCGTCGCAAAACAGAGGCTCGACTTCACATAGGAGCCCGACACGCAAAAATACATCACATATTTTCCGAGCTTTTGATTGAAGGAGACGTCCGGCGCCCAGACGGCATAGTCGCGGTCATTAAATTTTCCGCAGAAGGAAAATGCCCTGTCATCGCCTCCGATTAGATTGCAAAACAGCGGATTCTCCTTTGTCACGCCCTCTGCAAAATAATTCCAATGCCTTAAATCCTCCGATTTCGCCGCAGTCATATGCGTTCCGAAAATGTAGCTGACCTCCTCGTTCTCCGCGTAGATTGCCGGGTCGTGCACCGCCGCTCCGGCCTGAAATCCCCCGACTTTTACTCTTCCTGCAAGTTCCTCCGGCAGCATTTTCTTGTCCTGTTCTGCTGTCATTTTCTTTCCTTTCCCGGCATCCACACCGTCCTCCTACTGCTGCCTAAGTTCTCCGACGCCGTTTTTTCTTATTATTTTAACATAATATAAAGTATTTTATTCTTTTGTAAATTATATCCTCTTTTACCGAAAAAATCAACTGTTTTTTCTCCGCTGTTTTCCGATATATTTCAAGGATTTGCGCTGCTTTTTCGGAAACTCTTTTAATGAAACATAAATTTTTTTACGTTTATTGACTGAAAACGTTTTTATGGCTATAATTTATGGTAATAAAACCCTTTTATGCAGTCATCCGGGGGAGGGGAAATATTTTATTAGGAGGTAACTGTCTTGTTACATATCACGTCACTGAGCGATGGCCTTGAGATTTTCAAAGCCCTAGGCTCCGATGTCAGAATTGAAATTTTGAATATTTTGTTGGAAAACAACAATATGAGTATGAATGAGCTCGCATCCCGCCTAAACATTACAAACGGCGCCCTGACAAGCCATATCAAAAAACTTGAGAGCAGCGGTCTGATCACCACCGCGAGCGAGTCCGCCGGGCACGGCAACCAGAAAATCTGTTCCGTCCATTTAGACAAGATTTTAATCGATTTGGAAAAACAGGAAGATTTCCAGAACGTCTACAATACAGAGCTGAAAGTCGGCCACTACTCCGACTACAGCATCTGCCCGACCTGCGGCATCGCGTCAAGCCAGAATATCATCGGCTCCGTGGACGACCCCCGCTACTTTGAACACCCTGACCGCTACAATGCCGATATCCTCTGGTTCACCAAGGGGTATGTGGAATATGTGATTCCCAATTTTATTCCAAGCTCCCAGAAGATTACACAGATTACCATCTCGGCGGAGCTGAGTTCCGAGGCTCCGGGCATCAACAACGTCTGGCCGAGCGATATCAGTTTCTATTTAAACGACACCTGCATCGGCACCTGGACATCCCCCGGAGATTTCGGTGACATCAAGGGAATCTTCACTCCGGACTGGTGGCCGTCGAACTGGAATCAGTACGGGCTGTTAAAGCTCCTCGTCATCAACAAAAAGGGAACCTACATCGACGGACTGCAGATTTCCGATGTGACCATCGACGACTTTGACCTCGACTTCCGCAGCGGCATCCGCTTCCGCATGGCGGTGGAGGAGAACGCCCAGCATGTGGGCGGACTGACCCTCTTTGGAAAATCCTTTGGAAACTACGGGCAGGACATCAAAGTGAGCCTGAACTACGCGCCAATCGAGGAGGCGTAGTTCGCCGGGAACGCACCGCCGGGGACGCACCCTTTTGCTCGTTGGGGACGCACCCTTTTGTTCAATGGGGACGCACCCTTGGGGGCAGGCTCACATAACTTCGTTACATATCATAAAAAGAGATACTGTTTTGCGAGATTGGGGAATGAATTAGCATCTCTTAATATCTTTGTGTTACACCAGCAATCCGCAGACACGATGTCTGCGGAAGGCACAATTGAGCCATGGCTGGCGAATTTGTGCCGGTTGCGCCAACTGCTAATAACTATTTCAAAGATATTTAGAGATGCTTATTCATGAACCATTGCGCAAAACGGTATCTCTTTTTGTGATATGATATAAATTTTTATAAGCCTGCCCTTAAGGGTGCGTCCCCATTGAACAAAAGGGTGCGTCCCCACTGAACAAAAGGGTGCGTCCCCGGCGGTGCGTCCCCGGCAATTCACCACTTTCGATACGGACAATTGGAGACTTTCGCGGCGGCGCGGAGTTCCACATAGCAGCCGCAGGCGCCGCAGGTTCCGGCGTTTAAGAGGTCACACTCCCGGCAGAGCGCGAGCCGCCGCTCGTACTCTTCCGCCGGAACCTGATCCGCCTGACGGATCGCCTCCTTGTATTTTTCAATCATTTTTCGGTCCTCCTCCGCCATCTCGCGGAGGAGACACTTCTTACAGATCTGTGCCATATCACTTTTTCAGACGAATTTCAACTACACTGTTCGCAGGAAGTGTGAACACAAGCCCGCTCTCCGTCATGGTGTAATTCGCAAATTCCTCCTCCTTCACCGCCTCCGGCGCCTCAAATGTGTTGTGGGCATGCATATCGCTGTTCGTCACAATGCGCGCCTCCATCACCTGATAGCCTCCCTCGGCAAACTTCGCATCCACCTTCTCGGAATCCGATGCAGAAAGGTTGTTGACCGTCATCGTCAGCACGCCGTCCGCGTCCACAGAGACGGACTCTGTCACCTTCGGCACTTTCCATTCGCCCACGCCAATCTCTTCCACACCAGTGAGCTGACTGTTTACAAGCTCCGCCCCCTGATGGTGGCGGTACATATGCATAACATGGTAGGTCGGTGTCTTAATCATCTTTTCCCCCTCGGTCAGGAGAACGGACTGAAGGACATTGACCATCTGCGCCAGCGCTGCCATCTTCACACGGTCGCAGTGCTTGTTGAAGATATTTAAGGTGATTCCCGCCACGAGCGCGTCTCTCACTGTGTTCTGCTGATACAGAAATCCCGGGTTTGTTCCCGGCTCACAGGTATACCAGGTTCCCCATTCATCGACAATCATTCCCACTTTTTTCTCCGGGTCAAACTGATCCATGATTGCTCCGTGGCGCTCAATCAAAGTCTTCATGAAAAGTGCTTTGTTTAACGTCTTATACCACACTTCCTCGTCAAAGTCGGTTGCGCTTCCCTTGATTTCCCAGCCCTCCGGGTGTACATAGTAATGCAGTGAGAGTCCGTCCATAAAACCGTGTGCCCACTCCGCATGGTCGAATGCGGTCTCTAGGACGCCCTCCGTCCAGTGGTAGTCATCTACGTTCGCGCCGCAGCAGATTTTTTGAATCGGCTTCTCCGGGTCATAATTTCTGACGTAGGTCTGGTAGCGGCGGTACTCATCCGCATAGTGCTGTGGGCGCATATTTCCGCCGCAGCCCCAGTTCTCGTTGCCGACGCCAAAATAGTCGACCGTCCAAGGCTCCTCATGACCGTTCTCTTTTCGCAGGTCCGCCATCGGGGATACCCCCTTAAACGTCATATATTCCACCCACTCCGACATCTCCTGCACCGTGCCGCTGCCCAGATTCCCGTTGACATAGGTCTTGCAGCCGAGCTGACGGCAAAGTTCAAAATATTCGTGCGTTCCGAAACTGTTGTCCTCCACAACGCCGCCCCAGTGGGTATTGATCATCTTTTTACGCTGCTCCTTCGGACCGATTCCATCCATCCAGTGGTACT
>CAZBUW010000026.1:0-34721 GCA_964495195.1 uncultured Roseburia sp. | reverse complement strand
GCAAAGGCACCTTCGGTGCTTTCTCGCTGCTTCGCAGCTAACTTTGCTCATAATCTGGCGTTCCGTTCATAGCGTATCGCACATTCTCATTCATGCGAGCATGATTCGTCTGTGCGATACGCTATGGCTGAACTGTTACAAAATGTAAGCAATTTCAAGGAACCCCCTGTTATTTGCCACCTTTTTTCTATCGGAGCAGAAAATAAAGGATAGAAAAAAAGTACCAAAAACGCAGAAAAAAGTAAAAAGTGTACAAAAACGGGATGCAAAATTAGATGATTCTGTGCATTGTTTTTGCAAAAAAACTATACTAGAATAAACTTGTTTGTCAGTTTTCTACAAATATACAAGAAAGGGGTTTCAATATGAAAAAGAATATGAAACGTTTGATTGCAAAAGCGATGGCGTTCACAACGGTCTTTACGACGGTGGCAGGGAACGGAACGCTTCTGGCGAATGCAACAGAAACCGCGGAAAATCTCGAACAGAGCACAGCGGCCGCGGAGGGAGAAACACAAACGACGGAGGACGATTTTTTATCGTCTGAAATGAAAGCGCTTACAACATCGGCGGACGGCTCGCAGTGGCAGTTTTCCTACTTTGGAACGAGCACATCGGAGGTTGCTAACACATTGGTGGCGGGAAGCGGAATTGCGGACGGAACCGACCTCTCGCAGGCAAATGATGCGGTGGTCAGCCTGACTTCCTGCACCAGCAATGAGGATGGAAGTATCAATAAAAAGGGGGGAAAGTTCGTAGCCACAGACGGTTATGACGGAATCTCCTACTATTACACAACGGTGGCAGCCGGAGCGGAGAATTTCTATCTCCAGGCGGACGTCACAGTGGATTATATCAATCCGACGCCGGATGGGCAGGAGGGATTTGCCCTGCTTGCAAGGGACAGCATCGGGGAGAACGGAGTGGCAGAGTCGGCTTACTATACGAACAGCTGTGCCACCATCGGAACAAAATTGAGCTATACGGATGAGGACGGCGTCCTCTATGAGAATTTAAAAGACATCGTGGGATACCGCTGTTTTGACGGAATCACGGACACGGTCAATGCGCCGGCTGCGGGAACATTTAATCTCACAGCGGGAGGTTTTGACAAGAGCCTGATAAAAGCGGGGGAGACTTACACCGTGAGCCTTCAGGAGACGAACTCCGCCTACATTATGAAGTACTACACGAAGGCGGCAGACGGCAGTTTGCAGGAGGTGAATTCCTATACCCAATACAAGGTGGAGGAGGGAGCTGACCCGCTTGAAGTGATTGACAAAGATTACGAGTACGTCGGTTTTGCGGTGGCGCGTGGATGCAATGCGACATTCAGCAATATCATTTTTACAAGGACGAATGCGGCGGAGGATGCGCCGTGGGAGAAGAGGCCGAATGAGATTGTGCCAATCGACTATCAGATTACAAGCCCGGCAACTGCGGCAAACGGTTCTTACACACTGGTGTTTAGCGCCAATGCGGACGGTGTTGCAAACGTCATCAACGAGACAACGGGGGAGACGTTAGTCACCGGACAAAATCTTGCGGCGGGAGAAAAATACAGTCTGGAATGTAAGGTTGACAGTGATACCACATTTGCAGTTGAATTTACGCCAAACGCGGATTATAAGATTAACGATTATACATTCTTAGAGGATTATTCGACCCATATAATCCGCAAGGAAGTATCTTACCGCAGTTTCACACAGGATACCATCTATGTGTCGAAGGATGGAAGTGCAGATAACGAGGGAACTTCTTTTGCGGATGCGGTAGATCTTGTGACAGCGCTCTCCTATGCGGCAGCAGGACAGACGGTGGTATTGAAAGCCGAGACATACGAGCTTGAATCCAAGCTAAAAATTGAGCGCGGAAGATGCGGGCGCGAGGATGCCTACATCACGGTGGAGACAGACCCTGAGAGCAGCGAGTACGCAGTGCTTGATTTCAAAAAGACCGGCGAGGGAATGGAAATCTGGGGTGACTACTGGCATTTTGACCGTATCAACGTGACAAATTCCAAATCCGGAAGCAAGGGATGTCAGTTGTCCGGCGACCACAACATCTTAGAGCGGATGAATTTTTACAACAACGGAAATTCGGGTCTTCAGATCAGCGGAAGCAGCGCGGAGACCATCGCCGACTGGCCGGCAGACAACATCGTGCGCAACTGTACGTCCATGAACAATGCGGACGCTGCCATGGAGGATGCGGACGGATTCGCAGCGAAACTGACCTGCGGGGAAGGCAATGTGTTTGAGGGATGTATCGCAGCATACAATGCCGACGACGGATGGGACTTTTTCGCGAAGACGGCGACCGGATGTATCGGGGCGGTCACCATTAAGAATTGTGTCGCTTACCGCAATGGATTTTTGATTGTGGACGATGGAAAAAATGATGCGTTAAAGGATTCCTATATCACGGAGAATCTCGGAACGGGCGATACGAAGATGCCTGCGAGCGCGTGCAGCTTTGACGGAAGCAACTACGGAACACCGGTCATCTCCGGCGCGGATGTAAAAATCTATGGAACCGCTATCAATGCAGGAAACGGAAACGGTTTTAAGATGGGCGGTTCCGCACTCTCCGGAAACCATGTGTTAAAGAACAGTGTGTCCTACGAGAACAAGGCAAAGGGAATCGATTCGAACAGCTGCCCGGACATTAAAGTGTACAGCAGCACGAGCTACAACAACGGAAGTTACAATGTGGCATTGTATTCAAACTCGAAGATTACGACGAACTTTGAGGCGGACGGAATTCTCTCCTTCCGCACGGCAGCAAACGATAACCTGACGGGAATCGGAGAAAAAGTATCGCTGTACAACCAGAATGATTTAATCAAAACATCCGATTCTAACTATTTTTGGAATGAAGATACAAAGACATCTGTAAATGCATCTGGAACACAGATTACGACAGATATGTTTGAAAATTTAGATACCTCCGTTGCTCCGGTCAGAAATGAGGACGGAAGCATCGAGATGAACGGTCTTTTGGCATTGACGGCAGCAGCGCCGAAGGATGCGGGAGCCGATATGGAGAACGACCAGAAAGATACGACAATCTGGGTAGTTGGGGACAGCACAGTCTGCTCTTTCAGTGACAAGTATTATATTCCGCGCTACGGCTGGGGGACACAGTTGAAATCTTTCTTAAACTGCAATGCGACCGTGGAAAACCTTGCGGTATCCGGCACGAGCTCTAAGAGCTTTCTGGCAAACGACAACTACCAGACGCTCTTAGCGGGTATGGAAGAGGGAGATTATCTCCTGATTGGCTTCGGCCACAACGATGAGAAAGTCGGTGATTCCACCTTCACTAACGGAGAGGGAGATTACAAGACGGAGGGAAGCTTTGCAAACAGCCTCTATGAAAATTATATCAAAGCAGCATGGGAAAAAGGCGTGGAGGTCGTCTTAGTGACACCGATTGCGAGAAGAAGCGCCGTGAATGATTACACAGGGGAAAACGGACATGTGACAGAGTTCGGCGATTACGCACAGGCAATCCGCGACCTTGGGGAAGACGTCAATGTTCCGGTCTGTGACCTGACAGCGGAGACAATCGCTTTAAACCTTGCGGTAGACAGCGATGACGATGCGGCAAACGACACGAAGAATATGCATGCATGGACCAGCAAGAAAGAGACAAGTGTGGACAATACACACACCAACCTTTTCGGTGCGGCAGTCAACGCCTATCTGATTGCGGAGGCGCTGCTAGAGAACGGCTCCACCTTAGCTTCCTATGTGAAACCGGTGATTGCTGATCCGATGGACGAGGCAGCGGCATGGTTTGAAAAATCCATCAATGCAGATTATGTGGAACCGGTTTATACACAACCGACAGCCACAAGTGAGACATGGGAGGCATTTACCGATAAAAACGGAAATGTCTGGTACGGTTCTGTCTTTGGAGATGTGGGTTCCGGAAACACGACAAACAAAGAGCAGTTTTATCTGGGAGCGGATGAGAGCGGCAGGATGAACATCAATGCCGGCATCCAGAAAAACACGGGAAAAATTGCCGGTACATCGGACGGAATTGCCATGTACTACACCAGAATACCGGCGGGCAGCAGTTTCAATCTGAAGGCGGATGTGACCTTAGAGAGTTATAATTCAGCGAAGAAAGCGACCAAGCAGGCAGCGTTTGGACTGATGGTCAGAGATGATATGTATGTGGATGAATATATTTCCTCCACCATGGGAGATTATGTGGTGGCAGGGCTGACATTCCAGTCGTCGACACCTACCGTATACAACACTTATGCGAGAAAGAGCGGAGTCCTCACCTACGGCGGCGGAACACTGGATGCCGCACCGGAGGCGGGAGATACAATCTCTCTGGAAATCGCAAGCACCACAGACGGATACCTTGCAAAATACGGCGACAATGCGGCCGTGATTGAGGGATATGATTTTGCACTCAATTCCATCGACGGAGATTATGTCTATGTCGGATTCTTTGCAGCCAGAACAATTGAAATCAGTGCGGACAACATCGAACTGACAATCGACGGAGTGAAGATGGAAGACTACGACTCCTATGCACCGGACGAGGAGCAGGGAGACGATTCCGGCAACACAGGAGAAGAGGAAGACAACACAGGGGACGACTCCGGCAACACAGGAGGCGACTCCGACAATACAGGAGACGATGAAGACAACACGGGAGACGACTCCGGCAACACAGGAGACGACTCCGACAATACAGGAGACAATACTGACAGCACGGGAGATGACTCCGACAACACAGGAGATGACAGCACAGGAGACGACGCTGATAGCACAGGAGCTGACAGCACGGAAGATAATACAGGTGTGAGCGGCGGCGTGACCATCACGACGGAACCGGTTGCGCCGGTTGTTCCAAGTGCAGAAATCTCTGCGCAGGAATTGGCAGAAGCAGTTGCAAGCGGTAAAGACATTGTTTTGGACATGGGCGATTACACATGGACCATTCATCCGGGAAGCGTTACCAACGCGCAGAACGTCAACCTTCACGTGACGATGAACGGAGCGACGAGCATCCCTGCAGCAGCCCTGACAGCACTTGCGGGCGAGCACGAGTATATGACGCTCTCCCTTGACGGCTTTACAGGCGATTTCGGATTCGAAGCGGAGTTGACCCTGAATGCAGGAGCGGCGAGAAGCGGTATGTATGGAAATCTGTATTATTATAACAGCGAAGGAAAGTTAGAGTTTGTTGATTCCGCAGTGATTGACGCGAACGGAAATCTGACATTAGCTTTCTCACATGCATCGGACTATGTCATTATCTATAGTGAGAGCGACATGGCACCGGCTCTGAGCGCGGCAAAAACAGGGGATGAGACACCTGTCGCAGCAGCGATGATTCTTCTTTTTGCAGGGGCAGCAGTGCTCTTTGCGGCAGCGAGAAAAAAGAGAGCATAGATGCAGGATACGGTGCAATTCCGAAAGGGATTGCACCGTTTTCCTATTGTTATGCTAAGGATTGGTAAATATGACATGAAACGAAACCCATCCATCATTACACTCAACCCAAATCCTTCCACCACAACCAATGACAATGGCTTTTGCAATAGCTAACCCTAATCCATAATGCCCCTGATTTTCTGTTCTGGATTTGTCCTCTTTGTAAAACCGTTCAAATATTTTTTCTCTGTCTTTTGGTGCAATTTCATCACCGCGATTTGATACAACAAATTCAGTTCCACCGTTAATCTTAGTTGCGGATACTTTTACGACCTTTTCACTGCTTTTCAGATTGCTATGGCTGATAGCATTATCCAATAATATAGATACCAGTTTTTCCAATTGCCTGGCATCTCCTTTTACAATCAGCTTATCTTCAATCTCATAATCTAGCAAAATGTTTTCTTCAAATGCTTTTGCCTCGAAAGGTAAGATAGCAGACATCGCAGTTCGGCTAAAATCTACATCCGCCAGAACCATGTTTGTATTTTCAAGCTCCGCCAAATCAAGCAACTGATGTACAATTTGAGACATGCGCTCATTTTCATAAGAAATATTGTATATCCATTTGTTACCACCTGACTCTCGCTGCAAAATTTCTAAGTTTGCACTTATTGTAGAAATAGGAGTCTTCAATTCATGTCCTGCATCCGCAATAAAGATTTTTTGCTTCTCGTAGGCTTCCTCTAACGGTTTTACCACCCAATTTGCCAAAAGTGCAGAAAGAATCAATAGAATAACTATCGAAATGCCACCTAATAACAACATGTAATGCAGCAATGCGCTGATTGCAGCTCCGGTCACAGAATTGTCCATCATAGTAACCATAGTATAGCCATCTCCAGTTGTGATAAGATAAACTATGTTCCCGGAAATTCCGTATTTTTTTGAACCTTGAACCAATACAGACGCCCACTCTGTCAGCTCTTCATCTGTCATCTCGGATGTGCTCTGATTTATAAACTCCTTAACAGCACCTTCACTATCAAAAATAACAGCAAAAAAAGTTGAGACCTCGTATCTGTGCGTGAGTTCATCATCTGCATCGGGGGGATTCATCTCGGGAGGCATTTCATCCATCACTTTTTCAGTTTGTGCTCCCATATCAAAATCGGGAGCATCATCTTTTGGCAGCCCGTGAGAATCATATGCACTTGCGTATATCTGCATCATCTCCCGATTTTCACTGTTAACCCTTGTATATGTAGTGAAGTATATGATTAACAACGTAGCACACCACATGAATACAAGTACAAGCATAATGATTGCTCTTATCCGTCTTTTTGTCTGTTGAAACATTACACATCTCCATCCCTAAGCTCATAGCCAACACCACGTACCGATTTAATCTCTGTCAGCGAGCCTATAAATTTCAGCTTTTTTCTGGTAAAGGATATATATACTTCCACATTATTGTACTCAGCTTCGCTTTCGTATCCCCATATTTTTAATGCCAACTGCTCACGGGATACTATCTGCTTCTGATTGGCTATCAGATACTCTATGATGCGGAATTCTTTGTCGCTGAGTCGTACCTCGTTTCCAGTGCTTTTACATGACAACGTACAGGTATTTCTGTTTAAGGCAATATCTCCGGCACACAATAATCCATTCGATAAGTTTGCGTTTCTCCGACACAGAGCTCTTACCCTGGCGAGCAGCTCCTCAACCTGAAAGGGCTTTGTCAGATAATCTTCTGCACCCAAGTCAAGACCATATACCTTGTCAGATACATCACTTCTTGCAGTCAGCATTAGCGTAGGTGTCTTTACTCCTGCCTTTCTTCCGCTCTCTAATATCTCAAAGCCATTTTTGCCCGGAAGCATGACATCTAAAATAGCCGCATCATACCCCTCGGACATAAATGCATCAAGACCTTCCAACCCATCGTGAAACACATCAACATCAAATTTTTCTAAACGAAGCAGTTCAGAAACCGCATCCGCCATTCTTTTTTCGTCTTCTACCAATAACAATCGCATATCTTTCACCTTGCTTTATAAAATCTCGCATATCTGTTTATATCGTCAATGTTTTCCAAAAAGAATAGGGCGTCACCCAAAGGTGCCGCCCTCATTCTTTTACTCTCCGGAATTAAACAATGCAGAAAGTTCATCTGCATGCTCTTCGAGTATTGTCAGCAAATACTTATCCCAGTGTCTTGCATCAGAATCACTGTCACCAAATACATAATCTTCCTGACCATAGTCAATTACATCGAAGCCAGGAACTGCTTTACTTGCCCCTGCACTCCGATATGCTGCTATTGCAGCGAGAGAAAAGCTTACATTTGAGGTATCGCTATAATCTACCCAGCTGCTGATATCTTTGCCTGAGCTTTCCGTAGCATCTCCATTGGTCGTTTGCGTTTCTGCGGCAGCCTTTGTAATGGAATTTGCGCCATCTGCATATTCACCATACATTTGATCTACATAGAGAGAAAATGAATCTCCGAGAATCTCTGACGGAACATGTCCGCCGTCCCATTGCCACTCAATTTCACAGTCAATACCTGCATTTAGCATTGCAATCTGGAGATTAAGCGAAGAAAACATGGAAATATCTCCTTCTGATGCACCGCATACGATTCTTACCCATGTTGAATCGTCGGTATCTTCATTTCCAATATAGTTGAGCGGATTATATAAATCCACGATATTGTTCCCGTATTGATCACCAGCTTCTATCTCTGCGATATCAGTCTGATAAGCAGCTAACATCTCCTCATACGTCGCATAAGTTGAAGAATCCAATGATGAACCGGCAGCCTGTGTGGTACCTGCATCAGGTGTTCCGACATCCATGGTATCCCCTGTGCTGTTTGCTGCTACATCACTATTGTCAAATTCTCTGTCCTCGTTATCTGAGGATGGCTCTCCGTCAGGCGTATCCTGCATATCACCATTAGGCATCTCGCCATCAGGACCGCCCTGCATATCACCATCCGGCATCTCGCCATCAGGACCGCCCTGCATATCACCATTAGGCATTTCACCGCCTGCTCCACCCTGCATCTCGCCGGGAGCGCCTTCCATACCGCCGGAAGATGACTTTGTGTATCTTCCTTCAATAAATGCCTGCGCCTTATCCTCGATGGTCATTGCCGCAACTTCTTCATCCGTTAATGCATTTCCGTCTGAATCGAACCATGTCCATCCATCTGCATAGTCAAGATTATTTAGGTAATTCTGTAGGTTTGACGTGAATTCTGCCAGATACAAATCTAAATATGTTCCACCATAACCATTCGTATCGGCATACTTCTCTTTGTCATATTCAATGGAAAGAGAGATGGTATCATCCGTATCCCCGTCATTGTTTAAATCAAATCCAACAGCTGATTCCTGAACAGAAAGATTTTGATTATTAATATAGTCCATATATTCTGCTGACAGATATTCAGCCAGCTGTGCCTGGAAAGAGGAACCAAAATCATATGATGTATCAAGATAATATTCAAAAGCCTCTGCCATATCTGCTTCCGCTAGCGAAGTGATTGCAGAATATGCAATGCAGCCCCAGGCTCCATCTGAGATTTCATAATCTACACCATCAATGGTAACTGTAGTGGAATAGGAGCCATCTTCATTCTGATATACCCCGACTGCTCCGGCAGCTATCTCATAGTCATAAAAATCCGAGTTGTTTGAAGTTGCAGCAAACATAGCTGCATGTGCTCCTCCGCCCGAACCACCGGTAGATACAAAGTAATCCACGCTGCCCGGAAGATTCCCAAGTAAAATATTATATTTCACATATCGTGCGGCATTTTTCTGATCCACTAGACAACTCGGTGCATCGCCTGTATATACAACATTTCCGTTCTCGTCGGTAACGCTATCCTGCTTTCCTCTGTTTCCGCATGAAACATTGATATAACCCTCATCTGCATATGTTGTTGCAGCCAGAGTATTTGTAGAAGATGAATATCCTGCAGCGCCTGTATTTAAAATTACCGGTGCTGTTGCTGCAGTATAAACCTGTCCATTTGTGCTGGTAATTTGAGCATCATAATCAATCACAAGTGAGCCTTTCACTGAATCCGTATATGATGCAGCAGTTACATCCTCTTTTCCGTCTCCATCCGTATCGATACCTGTAATATAGGCACCTGGTACACAGACAGATACGCCTTGTTCGTCTTCTATTTCAGGATAAGCTACCGCACTGACGATTGACAGGATCCATGCATCACTGCCTTCATCATAGCTCCATTCCTGTTCCTCATTATTTTCCAGATTAAGCGTCTCCTCTATATATGTTTTTTCTGAATCATCAGTCTCAGAAGTGTGCTCATTTTCCGTCTGTTTCCCGGAATTACTGCAACCGGCCAAACTACTTATTGCCATTGCAGATATCAACAAAATTGCTAAAGTTTTTTTCTTCATTATTGTTTACCTCCTTGTTGAAGGTAATATAACACCGGAAGATTGAAGTTTTATTGAAGAAAAATAAAAGATGAGAACTTACCATTTATATGCCCTCATTTCGTTGACAGAGCGGTTCCGATTTGATTTTTTCGTATGAATTGGTTCCTTTTCGGAAAAACGGGGAAGTGCAGCGAAAAGTGTGATAAGATACAAAAAAAGGAAACACGGAGGCTGCAACTATGAAATATGATTTTGAGACCTTGATTTGCAGGAAGGACACCGGCTCTGCAAAGTGGGAGATGATGTATCAGAAGAACCCCTATGCAGATGGGGAGATTGTCCCGTTTTCGGTTGCGGATATGGAGTTTAAGAATGCTCCGGAGATAATAGAGGGATTAAAAGAATATTTAGACACCCACATTATGGGTTATACGGGGGCGACAGATTCGTATTATGAGAGTGTGATTACATGGATGGAGGAACATCACCACTTCACGCCGAAGCGGGAATGGTTTGTGGAGACCGCCGGGGTGGTGCCGGCAATCCACGGGATGGTGCGCGCATTTACGGAGCCGGGGGACGGAGTGATTGTGATGACACCGGTGTACTATCCGTTTTTTGAGGCGGTTGTGCACAACGGGAGGCAGTTGGTGGAGACAGAGCTCAAAAATACCGACGGTTATTACGAGATTGACTTTTTGGATTTTGAGGAGAAGGCGTCCCGCGAGGAGGTGAAACTTTTGATTCTCTGCAGCCCGCACAATCCAATCGGCAGAGTGTGGACGCGGGGGGAGTTAGAGCGCATCGCGCAGATTTGTGTCCGCCATCATGTGTTTGTCATCAGCGATGAGATTCATTCTGATTTGATTTTGCCCGGTTATACACACACTTCATACGGAGAACTTTCCGACAATTACCTTTATCACTGCGCCATCTGCACGGCGCCGAGCAAGACATTCAACCTGGCGGGATTCCAGACTTCTAACATTCTGATTCCAAATGCGGTCTACCGGAATAAGATGACGGCGGCGCGGGGATACTTTTCCCTGAATATTTTGGGGTACCAGGCGTGTGAACTCGCATACAAAAGAGCTGGAGAATGGTTAAAAGAATTGCTCATAGTACTTGAAAAAAATAAGAAAATAGTGGATACTTTCTTTGAGGAGAAATTTCCGATGTTTCGGGTATCCCCATTGCAGGGAACCTATCTGATGTGGATTGATTTCCGGCCGATGGGATTTGCACCAAAAGAATTGGAGCGCTTCATGCAGCAGGAAGCAAAACTCTATCTCGATGAGGGGTATCTGTTCGGCAGAGCGGGGGAGGGATTTGAGCGGTGGAATATCGCCTGTCCGACCCGGGTATTAGAGGATGCACTCAAACGTCTGGAAAAAGCATTAAAAGCAGCAGGGTTTAAAGGATAACGCTGTTAGATAACAGAAAGGCATGGTTAAATATATGAGCGAGAGAATACAAATTATCACGGACGGCTCCTGTGATCTTGGAAAAGAGCTGACAGAGAAAAATGATATCACGGTGGTGCCGTTTTACGTTTCTTTTGACGGTCAGACTTATCAGAAAGAGATAGAGGAGCTCGATATCCGGGAATTTTATCAAAAGATGGTGGACAATCCGGATGTCTTCCCGAAGACGTCGATGCCTTCGGTGGACGATTACTATCAGGTGTTCCTTCCGTTGGCAAAGGAGGGAATTCCGGCAATCTGCATCTGCATCACGGCAAAATTCAGCGGTTCCTTACAGTCGGCGACGACAGCGCGCGATATGATTTTAGAGGAATATCCGGAGGCGAGAATTGCCGTCATCGATTCCATCATGGATACGGTTCTCCAGGGGCTGTATGTGTTAGAGGCCTGCAGGGCGAGAGATTTAGGATGGGAGTACGACAAGATTGTGGACAAGCTTCTGGCAATCCGGGAGTCCGGCAGAATCTTTTTCACAATCGGTAATATCGATTATTTAAAACACGGAGGCCGCATCGGCAAGCTGGCGGGACTCGCTGGCGGAGTCCTAAAGATTAAGCCCCTCATCACCTTGAAGGAGGGCGAGATTCAGAGCTCGGGCATCACAAGAAACCGTGAGAAATCCCTGAAAAAAGTCATTGAGATGTTGTCGGCGTACCTCGAGGAGCGCGGTGTGAAGAAGGAGGAGTACTCCCTTTGCATCGGTTACGGGTACGATTATCAGGAGGCGGTTCGCTTTAAGGAGATGGCGCTTGAGATGCTCGGGGAGAAAATCGGACTTACTGACATCGGAATCTACCAGATAGGGGCGACCATCGGAGTTCATACCGGTCCTCATCCGATTGGATTTGGAATCGTAAAGAGAATCGATTTCGCTTAATTTACACAGGCAGTGCGATAACTTGAGAAAAGAGATATTGGAATCTGTGAAACGACAGAATCTGATATCTCTTTTTGTATAATATATATTTTTTATAAAATATTGTTGACAAGATAATACTATATGATATATAGTATTAAATAGAAAATAACATGTTACATTTAAGAAACGGAGGGAAAAGATGGTTTATAGTACGGGTGCCGCACTTTTGGATGCAATTGTTCTGGCAGTTGTGTCCAGAGAGGAAGAAGGCACATATGGCTACAAGATTACACAGGATGTCAGAAGCGCAATCGACATATCGGAATCCACGTTGTATCCGGTGCTGCGGAGATTGCAGAAAGATGAATGTCTGGAAGTATACGATATGGAATGCGGCGGAAGGAACCGGAGATACTACCGAATCACCCCGCATGGGGAAGAGAAGCTTGCGATGTACCGGGAAGCGTGGAAAGATTACTCCACGAAGATATCTGCACTGTTTTTCAAATGAGAAATAACAAGTTGGAGAAAGGATAGGAAAGCATAGTTATGAGTATGAGACAGGAACAGTTTTTAAATGATTTGGAAAGACTGCTTTTTAACATTCCGAAGGAGGAACGGGAGGAAGCGATGGCATTCTACCGCAGCTATTTTGAGGATGCGGGAGAGAACAATGAAGAGAATATTATCAGCGAGTTAGAATCGCCGGAAAAGGTGGCAAAGAGTATCCGCGAGAGCCTCTCCGAGGAGGAGAGCGGAACGGCAAAAGAGCGTTACGGTCAGAATCTCAACTACTGGAATGGCGCTAATACAGCAAACGGAACCGCTTATGCGGCAAACGGCACCGCTTATGCAGCAGGCGGAGCGCAATACGCAAATCAGGCGGCGTACGCAGGAGGGGCGGCTGCGAAGGAATCGAACACGGGAACGATTGTGCTTGCCATTATACTTTTGGTTGTCACAAGCCCAATCTGGCTTGGTCTGCTGTCCGGTGTATTTGGAGTGATTATCGGTTTTGTGGCAATTGTCGCGGCACTTTTGGTGGCGGGCTGCGTGGTTGTGGTGGCTTCCTTTGTCGTGATGACGGCGGGGGAAGTCGCGGCCGGACTTATCACGTTGGGAGTGGGATTTCTCCTGCTTGCATTTGGCATACTTGGACTGATTGCAACAGTGTGGCTGTTTGGAACGGGAGTTCCGGCAATGTGCAGAGGGATTGGCAAGCTGGCGAAGAAGATTGCAGGAAAATAGGAAAATCTTAGAAAGGCAGGGATGGAGAATGAAGAAATTTACAAAGGTATGTTTGATTATAGCGGCAGTCTGCGCGGGGGCGGGCGTGCTGTCCTGCGGAGCAGGAGCAATGCTTGGAGCAAGTTT
Organism: uncultured Roseburia sp.; assembly: GCA_964495195.1. GTDB lineage: Bacteria > Bacillota > Clostridia > Lachnospirales > Lachnospiraceae > Roseburia. The sequence goes on along the minus strand of CAZBUW010000026.1, from coordinate 21,169 downwards.
TTCAAACGTGAAGGAACTTGCGGACGCAGGAGAATTAGACGTGGGCAACTGGCACATCGGAGACGGTGTCTATTACAACAGTGAGAACCGGGAGGAAGGCGCTTACGACCGGGATGTCGTGGAGAGCTTCGATGCAGAGTCAATCAAAAACTTAGAACTCAAATTTGACGCGGCGGACGTTGCATTTCAGAGCGCGGATGATGTCAGGGAATATCAGGTGACATTAAACTACGGCTATAAGAAGTATTTCAGTTGTGAGCAGAATGGGGACACACTCACAGTGGAGTACAAGAGAAAAATGAAACTGCTGCACTCCGGGGCAAAGATTACAATCACAGTGCCAAAGACAGCGGAGATTGATAAAATCGAACTTAAGAACGGGGCTGGAGATGTGGAACTGGCGGGAAACGGAGTTACGGTAAAGAATTTCATTTTATCCGCAGGTGCAGGAGACCTGCAGGTGCAGAATTGGAAAGTGTCCGAGCTGTTTAGTGTCAGCAGCGGAGCCGGAGATGTGGAAATCACAAAAAGCGAGTTCCGGGACATTAGCATTGAGACCGGAGCGGGCGATTTTGAACTGACGGCGGACGTGGCGGGCGATATCGACATAACGACCGGAGCTGGTCAGGCGGATCTCTCCCTGAAGGGAAAAGAGGAGGATTTTAACTACGATTTATCCACCGGAGTCGGTGAGGTGCAGATTGGCGATGCCTCATACGGCGGAATCGCCACTTCCAAAAAGATTGAGAACCAGAATGCAAATAAGACAATCACCATCGACAGCGGAGTCGGTGAGGTGGACATCTCCTTCTGGGAGTGACAGATACAGGCGCTCCTATTTCCGGCTTTTTGTTGCGCGGTGCTCCCATCTGTGTTACATTAATAATTAGTTTGATAGAAAAGTGACGAGGGGGAAAAGATGAGCAGGCGAAATAAAATAATCTGGGGGAGTGTGGCAGGTGCATTTGCACTTCTCGTTCTTCTCTTTATAATTGCAAAAATAGTTTTACCTGGGAAGGATACGCGGGAGACGACAGCGGTAGAGGAGGAGACGGAAGTGACAGAGCAGGAAGCTGGCACGAAAGTTCCTGGCGCGGCGACAGAGGCTGCGGAGGCGGAGCCGACGGAGGAGGCACCGCCTGCCGACACAACCCTCTTTTTTGCGGGGGATGCCTGCTTTGCCTATACCTTCGAGGAGAATTATCTCGCGGGCGGAATCACGGGAGTTGTGTCTGAGGAACTTGTTGAGGAGATGCAGGAGGCTGACCTTGCGATGGTAAATCAGGAGTTTGCATTCAGTACGCGGGGGACGAAGGCGCCGGACAAGCAGTACACGTTCCGGGTTGATCCGAAGTATGTCAGCGCATTTACGGATATGGGAGTAGACATTGTGACGCTGGCGAACAATCATTCTTTAGATTACGGAACGGAGGCTTTAGAGGACAGTTTTGCCGCATTAGACGGAGCGGGAATCGCCTACGTCGGCGCCGGTGAGGACTTAGAGCGCGCCAGCGCGCTGAAGGTTTTTGAGGTCAATGGGAAAAAGTTCGGATACCTCGCGGCGAGCAGGGTGATTCCGGTGACGAGCTGGAATGTGGAGAACAGCCAGCCGGGACTGTTTTGTACCTACGATGAGACCCTTTTGTTAGCTGCCATCCGGGAGGCGAAGACGCAGTGCGATTTTCTGACGGTCTACGTCCACTGGGGAGTCGAGCGGACGACGCAGTTAGAGTCTTATCAGCCCGCGATGGGAAAAGACTATATCGAGGCGGGGGCGGATCTTGTCATCGGCGCTCACCCGCACTGCCTGCAGGGGATTGAGTTCTTCAATGGCAAGCCGGTTTTTTACAGCCTCGGCAACTATATTTTTAACAACACAATCGAGCGCACGGCAGCGGTCAAAGTGACGGTGGACGCGGAGGGAAATGCCTCCTGCCAGCTGCTTCCTGCGGCGGCGTCAAACGGTAAGACCTACCTTTTAGAGGAGGACGAGAGACAGGCTGTTTTCGACTATATGGAGGGAATCTCCTACGGCGTTACAATCGATGAGAATGGAATGGTAGAAAATACCGGAATAGAATGATGTTGGGGTGAAAGGGGCTGATACAAGTTTTGTTTGTCCTATTCCACAAAATAGTTTTTTCATTAAGTCACAAATGCAAAATTTATTTTATGCAATACGACAATTCAAATTTTTATTAGCCCCTTTTGAGCCCAACATCACAGAATGGATATAAGCAAAAAATCTGCACAAAAAATGCAGATTTTTTTGGTGCATGAAAAGGAGGACACAGGAAGTTGAGGAAGGAAATTCTGTTTATCGTTGTCGTTTTACTGGCCAATATCATACAGGGAATCACGGGGTTTGCGGGTACGATACTCGCGATGCCGCCGGGGCTGCTTTTAGTGGGCTATGACGTGGCAAAACCAATCCTAAATGTTCTGGCGCTTCTCTCCGGACTCTATGTGTTCGTTGGAAAACACGAGAAGGTCGAGTGGCGGGAGGTGCGAAAAATCGTTCTGGTGATGGCGGTGGGAATCCTCGGCGGACTTTTTTTAAAACAGTTTATGGCAGGGCGGGAGGCTCTGTTCTACCGGCTGCTCGGCTGCTTTGTTGTCGCATTGGCAGTAAAGGGCGTGTTTTTTTCCGGCGGGGAGGAGAGACAGACAAAGGGGATCTGGTCGAATCTGCTGCTGCTCGCAGCGGGGGTCGTGCACGGAATTTTTGTGTCGGGCGGGCCGCTTTTGATCGGTTATCTCTCCGGGAAAATCAGGGAGAAGGAGAACTTCCGCGCCACGATATCGACGGTGTGGATTGTGCTGAATACCATAATTCTGATGGATGATATCCGGTCAGGGTATTTTACTGTGCCGCTGCTCAAATTCCTGATTGTGGTGCTGCCGGCGCTGTTTTTGGGCATGTGGATTGGCAGCAGGCTCTATGTGAAGATGAGCCAGAAGTTTTTTATGGGACTGACCTACATTCTGCTCTTTGTCTCCGGTATCAGCCTTTTTTTAAAAGGTTGAGAAAAATAACTAAAAATGAATAAAAAAAGCTAAAATAAGTTTACAATCAAGGGAAAATAAAGTATAATACAGGCAGAAAAAGAGAGAAAGGTATGGTGAAATGATGGGATATCAGGAACTTTATAAAAAGTGGTGCACAGATTCTTATTTTGATGAGGAGACGAGAAGAGAGCTGTTAGAAATCGCGGGGGACGACGCGGAGATTAAGGACCGTTTCTACCGTCAGTTGGAGTTTGGAACAGGCGGACTGCGCGGAGTGATTGGAGCGGGGACAAACCGCATGAACGTCTACACGGTCCGTCAGGCGACGCAGGGGCTCGCAAACTATATCAAAGCGCAGAATGGGCAGGAAAAAGGTGTGGCGATCGCCTTCGACTCGAGAAGAATGTCGCCGGAATTTGCGAGGGAGGCAGCGCTGTGCTTAAATGCAAACGGGATTAAGACCTACCGTTTTGAGACGCTGCGGCCGACGCCGGAGCTGTCTTTTGCCGTTCGGAAGTTGGGCTGTATCGCCGGAATCGTGATTACGGCAAGCCACAACCCGAGGGAGTATAACGGTTACAAGGTATATTGGGAGGACGGAGCCCAGATTACACCGCCACACGATAAGAATATTTTAGCGGAGGTAGCAAAGATTACTTCCTTTGAGCAGGTACATACGATGGAGGAGAGGGAGGCTGCTGCGGCAGGGCTCTATCTGACCATCGGAGAAGAGATTGATGACGCCTACATGGAGGAGCTGAAGAAACAGTCCATCCACCCTGAGGTCATCCGGGAGATGGCGAAGGACATCTGTATTGTATACACGCCGCTGCACGGAACGGGAAATCTCCCGGTGCGCCGCGTGTTAAAGGAACTCGGATTTGAAAAAGTCTACGTCGTAAAAGAGCAGGAACTGCCGGACGGCAACTTCCCGACCGTCGCTTATCCGAACCCGGAATCGCCGAAGGCGTTTGAACTTGCACTGAAACTTGCAAAAGAGGTGGACGCGGATATCGTGCTCGCCACAGACCCGGATGCTGACCGTCTCGGCGTCTACTGCAAGGACACAAAGACAGGGGAGTACGTCACATTCACCGGAAATATGTCCGGTATGCTGATTGCGGAATACATATTGAGAGAGAGAACGAATACACATACCATGCCCAAAAATCCTGCTCTGGTGGAGACGATTGTCACGACCGACCTCGCGAAAGCGCTCGCCGAGGCATACGGTGTGACTTTGATTGAAGTGCTGACCGGATTTAAGTATATCGGCGAGCAGATCCGTTTGTTCGAGGAGCAGAATACCTATCATTATGTGTTTGGTCTGGAGGAGAGTTACGGATGTCTCGCGGGAACCTACGCGAGGGATAAAGACGCCTGCGTGGCTGTCATGATGCTCTGCGAGGTGGCGTCCTGGTATAAGAAACAGGGAAAGACACTCTGGGACGCAATGCTTGAGATGTATGCAAAATACGGCTATTACCGCGAGGGATTGGAGACGCTCACCTTAAAAGGACAGTCCGGTGCAGAGCAGATTCAGGCGATCATGGAGCGCATCCGCACGGCGCCGCCGAAAGAATTTGGTGATTACAAGACACTCGCCTTCCGCGATTACAAAAAGGACGTCCGAATCGATTTTGTGAAAAATACAGAAAGTTCTACGGGACTTCCTTGCTCAAATGTATTATACTTTGAGTTGAGTGATGGCGCATGGTGCTGTGTGCGTCCATCCGGGACAGAACCAAAAATCAAATTCTATTTCGGTGTCAGGGAGGCGTCCTTAGAGGAGGCAGAACGGAGACTGAAAGAGTTGAAAGAGAAAGTTATGGAGCGCTTTCAGGGGTAGAGAAAGAGGTGTAAGGATGGAGCAGAAGAAATTTCGCGGAGTGAAAAAGGTGACGGACAATCCTTTTTTGAATCTTTATGAGATTGATGCGTTTTTGACATCGGGAAAACCGTTTCATTATTATTTCGCATCGCGGGATGATGTGGATAATATCAAACTGAATACACATGCAAAGAGTCCGACCGGGATGGCGGTCTACGCCGTCACGGAGGAACTGCCGCACCGCCTTGTGATGATCCGGCAGTACCGCTATCCGGTGGATGAATATCTCTTCGAGCTGCCTGCGGGCATTATCGAGGAGGGAGAGATGCCGGAGCAGGCTGCCATCCGGGAGATGAAGGAGGAGACAGGACTGGCTTTTTCCCCTTATGAGGGAGGGGAGGAATGCCTCAGAAAGGCCTTCTATCTGGTGCCGGGATTTTCCGACGAATTGAACAGTACCGTGTTTGGCACGGTGGCGGGCGATGCTGCAAAGAGGCATCTCGAGGATACGGAGGATATAGAAGTTCTCTTCGTGGACAAGGACGAGGCAAAGCGGATTCTTAGGGAGGAGAAACTGACAATCCGGGCGGGATATCTTTTGATGCAGTTTATCCGGGCTTCGGAGGAAAAACCTTTTGATTTCCTGGAATTTTGATGAAGGAGGAGAATGAAATGTCCATACAGTTTGAGAAGGAGGACCGCAGTTTTTGGCTTGACACAAAGAATACGACATATGTAATTAAAATTGTGGACGACGAGGGATTTGTGGGACATGTCTATTACGGCGGAAAATTACAGAGACAGAACGCGGGGTATCTGCTGCGCACAGAGGAACCGCCGTTTGTTCCGTCCAAAAACAACAGGGAGAGAACTTCCTTTTTGGATTCTTTTCCGATGGAGTATGCGGGAAACGGGCTCGGCGATTACCGCGAGAGCGCGATTGAAGTGAGGACGAAAGCGGGGCATGCGGGGTGTTCAGTCAACTATGTCTCACATGAGATTACGGAGGAAAAGCCGCGCCTTTTCGGGCTTCCATCCACTTTTTCCGGGGAGGAGCAGACGAAGACTTTGATTTTGCACTGCAAAGACGAGGCGCTGTCTTTGGAGATTGACCTGCTCTATACGGTCTTTTATGAGGAGGATGTCATCACGAGGAGTGTTGTCGTAAAAAATGCCGGCGGAGAGGAACTCTATCTGACGAAGGTTCTCTCGGCGTGTCTCGATATGGATGACCGGGATTTTGAGATGGTGAGCCTGCACGGTTCGTGGGCGAGGGAGCGCCAGATTGAATACCGTCCGATTGGATACGGCAAGCAGAGCGTCGGCTCCGTGAGGGGAGAATCCTCACATCAGGAACATCCGTTTCTGGCGTGGAAGGAAAAACAGGCGACGGAAGATTACGGCAATGTCTACGCGATGCATTTTGTCTACTCCGGCAATTTCCTGGCGCAGATTGAGAAAAGCCAGTTTGACAGCATCCGTGCAGTGATGGGAATCCACCCGCAAAATTTTTGCTGGAAGTTATCGGCAGGGGAGTCGTTCGTGGCGCCGGAGGTGGTGCTCACCTGCTCGACGGCGGGGATGGGTCAGATGACCCGCAATCTCCACGATATGTATCGGAAGCATTTAATCCGCAGCAAATTTAAGGACATGGAGCGCCCGGTTCTCATCAACAACTGGGAGGCAACCTACTTTGATTTCGATGAGAAAAAACTGCTCTCCATTGCCAGGCAGGCGGCAGAACTCGGTATCGAGATGCTGGTTATGGACGACGGATGGTTCGGACACCGCAATTCGGACGAGGGGAGTCTCGGCGACTGGAATGTGAATGAAGAAAAGTTAAAAGGCGGTTTAAGTTATCTGGTAGAGCAGGTCAACAAGCTCGGGCTGAAGTTTGGAATCTGGTTTGAACCGGAGATGATATCACCGGATTCGAACCTGTACCGGGAGCATCCTGACTGGGCAATCGCGATTCCGGGGCGAAATCCGTCTCTGTGCAGATGCCAGTATGTGCTGGATTTGACGAGACGGGATGTCTTAGATTATACTTATGAGAGCGTGGCAAAAATCCTGCGGAGTGCAAATATTGCATATGTGAAATGGGATATGAACCGACAGCTCAGCGACATCGGAAGCCTTATGCTTCCGGCGGACCGTCAGGGTGAGATTTATCACAGATATGTGCTTGGACTCTATGAATTGCAGGAGCGTCTGCTTACGGAGTTTCCGGATCTGCTGCTCGAGAACTGTTCCGGCGGCGGAGCGCGGTTCGATCCGGGCATGCTCTATTACAGTCCGCAGATTTGGTGCTCCGACGATACGGACGCCATTGAGCGGCTGAAGATTCAGGAGGGCACAGCGTTAATCTACCCGCTCTCCGCGATGGGAGCGCATGTGTCGGACTGCCCGAACCATACGGTGGGCCGTGTGACGCCGTTTGAGACGAGAGGGTATGTTGCGCTTGCCGGAACGTTTGGCTATGAATTAGATATCACGAAGATTTCTGAGGAGGATCAGAAAATGATTCCGGGACAGGTGGCAATGTACCACAAATACAATGAGTTAATCCGCGAGGGCGACTATTACCGCATTGCATCGTACAGCCGGAATCGGGAATACGACTGCTACATGGTGGTGGCAAAAGACAAGGCGGAGGCGCTCGTTACGTTTGTGCAGGTGCTCAACCGGCCGAATTTTCACAGCAGGATTATTCCGTTAAAGGGACTCGACCCGTCCTTTACCTACCGGATTGAGGGGGAGGAAGAGCGCAGCTTCGGCGGAGATCTGCTGATGAGAGCAGGTCTCCCGGTGGAAAATCTGTGGGGAGACTTCAAGGGAAGACTTTATCATCTCGTGCGAAAAAATAAGTAAAAGAGGGATACAATATGGCAAAGGCAGTAAAATTGGCAGATATTGCAGAAAAATTAAATGTGAGTACCGTCACGGTCTCAAAGGCGCTCTCGGATCAGAAGGGTGTCAGCGAGGAACTGCGGGAAAAAATCAAAAAACTTGCAGATGAACTCGGATACAAACAGCCGTCTGCAAGCCGCCGGGAAAAAATGCAGAAAGGTTACAATATCGGGATTCTGGTTTCGCAGTCCTATCTGGATAAATATGACACTTTCTATTGGCAGATGTACCAGATGGTGGTGGCAAAGACTTCGTCGAGCGGATGTTTTGCACTGTTGGAAGTCATCTCCCGGGAGGACGAGACACAGTGTGTGACACCGAAGCTGGTTACGGAGCAGAAAGTCGACGGAATCATCATTATCGGCCCTCTGTCTAAGGGGTATCTCACAGCGATGGAAAAGGAGGCGAAGATTCCGTTCGTCTATCTGGATTATTGCAATGAGAAGCAGGACTGTGACGCGGTCATTTCAGACAGCTACTACGGTGCGTACGCATTGACAAACTATCTGTTTGAGATGGGGCATGAAAAGATTGCGTACGTCGGGACGGTGCTTGCCACGAACAGTATTACAGACCGGTATTTAGGGTATATGAAGTCCATGCTCGAACACCGCAGGGAAGTGCCGAAGGACTGGGTCATCCCTGACCGCCATATGGAGGACGGAAAGATTGACAGGGACAATCTTTTCCCGCTCCCGAAAGATATGCCGACCGCGTTTGTCTGCAACTGCGATCTGACTGCGAGCGAGCTGATCAAAAAACTTCAGACGAACGGGTACCGTGTGCCGGATGACATCTCCGTCGTAGGGTACGACAACTACCTCTACCCGGGGCTCTCCGAGATTGAGATTACGACCTATGAGGTGGATATGTGGGAGATGGCGGCAAAGACAGTGGAGCTTATCCTAGCGCGGATTGAGAAGAAAAAAGTGCGCCACGGAATCACAATCGTAGAGGGAAAATTAGTCTACAAGGACAGTGTGCGGAGATTAAAATAACGGTGTGGAGGGACGCGTATGAGCCAAAGGACAAAATACTTAAAAATAATTTGCAACCTGTCGGTGGCAGTCATTTTTTTGCTGGGAATTATTTTTGTGCTGCCCCAAATAATAGCGTTTTTTATACCGTTCCTGATAGCATTCATTTTTTCTTTGATTGCCAATCCAATCGTAAAATTCTTGGAAAAAAAGATTAAAATCAACCGCAGATTCGGCTCCGTATTGATTATTGTTCTGGTGATTGCAGCTATTGTGCTGCTGTGTTACGGGGCGGTTTCCCTGCTGTGGACCGGCGTGAAGGGATTCTCGGGAGAACTTCCGTCCATCGTCGCAGGAGCGGAATCGGATGTCTCTAACGCGTTTGCGGAACTTGCCGACATGCTCAATAATACCCCTTTTTTGCAGGGGGTTGATTTCAGCCGCATCACAACGGGCATCTCGGAGTATCTTGCGAACTTCCTCACGAAAGCGGAGGGTGTGGACAATATCGCTGTGATTGGCGACACTGCCAAAAAGATACCGGACATCATTGTCAATATTATCATCTGTCTTCTGGCGACCTATTTTTTCATTGCTGACCGGGAAAAGATGACAGCGTTCTTAGGGAGCCATCTGCCCGATAATTTCAAAAAGCACACGCTGTCTTTGTACCATCAGGTCGTGGATGTCGTCGGCGGATATTTTAAGGCGCAGTTTAAGATTATGTTCGTCATTTACATAGTATTAGCGATAGGGCTTGCGATAATAAGAATTGATTATGGCTGGCTGTTAGGGTTTGGGATTGCGTTTCTTGATATGCTTCCGGTCTTTGGAACCGGGACGGTGCTGATTCCGTGGGCAGCGATTAAGCTGCTCTCCGGCGATTATAAGATTGCTGTGGGATTGGTTGTGCTGTATGCGGTGAGCTTCGTCATCCATCAGGTGATACAGCCGAAGCTGGTGGGGGATTCCGTCGGAATGGAACCCTTTGCGGCACTGTTTTTTATGTATATTGGATACCGTGTCAGCAGTGTGTTCGGCATGATACTCGCGATTCCAATCGGCATGATATTAATTAATCTCGTCAAAGCGGGGGCGTTTGATAACACGATTTCCTGTCTGAAAATTCTGGTGCAGGATTTCAACCGTTTTCGAAAAATGTGAGCGGTGCAGAGGCCGCGCCGGTCATTTCTTGTTCTGCCGGTACACGAGCGGCGTCATCCCCTCCTGCCGTTTGAACAGATTGATAAAGTGCGTCGTGTTGTCGATGCCGACGAGACTTCCAATCTCGTGGATGGGAATGTCCGAAGTCACCAGCAGCTTTTTGGATTTCTCAATCCGCAGGCGGTTCAAATACTGCAGCGGTGAAGTGCCAAAATGCTGGGTGAAAGCGCGGCAGATGCGGTACTGGCTGTAACCGCTGCGCTCCTCTAACTGTTTTAAGGAGATTGGTTCCATGTAGGAATGGTCAAGATAGTGGCGGATTTCTAAAAGGTAGGTCGGAATGACAGCGGATTCCGGCGCTTTGCGGTTCTCCTGCAAAAAATGCAGCTCTGTCAGAAAATCTGTCAGATACCGGTGAAACAGCAGCGCATCATAATTCTGGAGGGATGCATCAAAAATCCGGCGCAGTATGGTGAGCAGATCGATGGGAAAGTCCTCCAGATAGAGATAGCCCTGATTCATGATATCTTCCGACAGATAGCTGTCTAAATTTTTTCCCTCAAAGGCAATATAGAAAAAATCGGTATCCGGTTTTAGGATGTCCAGACGGAAAGAAGTCTGCGGCGGCACTAAAAGAAAGCTGTTTTGGGCAAGCTTCCGGATGACCGGTTTTTTTTGTGTGGCGGCGGAGAAGGAGAGCGCATCCGCGTTCGTGTAGAGAACGAGACAGCAGGAAAATGCGGATGCCTCGTAAAATCCCGGGGTGGCGAGAAGATGTCTGCCGCCGGAGATTACGTGAAAAAAGTCGGGATACTGTCTGTTGGAAGCATCCGGAAACAAATGTTTATTCATTAATTCATCTATTTTCATTTCTGATACACTCCATTACTTAAAAAAGATTAAAATATGTATAAGTACAAACTAACATAAAAGCGAAAAATATGCAACTGAAAAAAGGCATTTTTTTCTCTGGATTGTGCTTTGTGTATGATATTTAGCTTGTTTTAGCTTATGAACTATGGAAAATAGTGACAAAATTAAGGAAAAAAGACTAAAATACTGTTAAAACGCACAAAAAAATAAAATTTAATTATGAATTATTTATCTTTAAAAATAAACTAAAACAAAATAAAATTAACCTGTTTTCAAAAAGAGAAAGGAGAAGAAATATGAAAAAGAAAACAGGAAAGAGGGCCACTGCCATACTGATGGCGGCAGCGGTAAGCCTGACATCGCTTGTCATCCCGACAGGGCAGCGCGCCAAGGCGGAAGAACTGCAGGTGACAGTGATGAAAAGCTGGGATTTTTCAGAGAATGCGGATGGCTGGTATGACGGCGGAGCAGGCTGGGACTATCAGTATCAGGGGAGGGAGAATACACGGGTATTCTACGATGCGGACGCGAAACGTCTCGCGGCAAATGTGGATTATACAAAGGATGCCGATACGGGATGGAGCCAGATGGGTGTGTGCTTCTATGAGGACGGCATGTGCCTAAAGGGCGCAAATCAGGTGACGTTCGATGTCTACTACGACACGGCGAAGCGGACACAGGGGAATTTTTCCGTTAAGGCGTACTCAAACAGCGGAGTCGATTCCTATGTCTCCTTAGAGCCGTCGGCGGAGCAGACTGTCGAGGGGACAATCGTGAAAGTTCCGGTGACGATTCCGTTTGAGGAGATTACAAGCGATGTGACGCCGGATTTTACACTCTGTGTCATCGGCTGCGGCACAGATTACGCCGGAACCGTATGGTTCGACGACATTGCAATCGGCAGGCTTGAAGATATGACGGACCTCTCGGTGGATGCGACGGTTTCTGCGGGAGAGGGAAATAGAGTCTCCCTGACTGCGGACGCGCTTATTACGACAACAGCAGGCGGTGAGCAGGAGACGACAGTCATAAGAAGCAATGCAAAACCTGTGGACGCCGATGCGGATTCAAACACCGTTGCGGTCTATGAGTATCTCGAGGCGATGGGACGATCCTCCTCCGTGCTCTACGGACATCAGGATGACACTTGGCAGAAAGCGGGGGCAGCAGCACTGTCGGATTCGGATACCTTCGATGTGACAGGGCAGTATGCGGCGGTCGTCGGAATCGACACCTTATCCCTGACGGGGAATGAGTATTCCGCATCGCGCTACAACGAGGAGATTGCAGCGGTCACAGACGGAGTGGAGGCGGTCGATATCGCCGCGCTGGGAAATGCAAAGGCAAATGTAGTTGCAGCGGCAAAGCTGACGAACCGCAATATTGAAAATGGTTCCATCATCACCATGTCATGCCATATGCCGAACTTTTCAATTGTTAAGGAGAACAGTTCCTATGCAGCGGGGCAGCCGGACTATGCGAGATACGATTTCTCGGGCTATACGCCGAACACGTTGACGGGCGATGTGGCGAACGAGATTCTTCCGGGAGGAAGATACCATGAGATGTATTGCGCCTATCTTGACATGATTGCAGATTACGCCTCCATGGTGGACGGCACGATTCTGTTCCGCCCGTTCCACGAGGGAACCGGAAGCTGGTTCTGGTGGGGAGCTGCTTTTTGCAATGAGGAGACGTTCAAAAATATCTATCGGTATACAGTGACCTATCTGAGGGACGTGAAGGATGTTCACAATATGCTCTACGTCTACGGGCCGGGCAGTGAGGCGGCAAGTATCGCGGAATATGGGGCGCGCTATCCGGGCGATGCCTATGTGGACATGGTGGGATTTGATATGTACAATTCAGACCCGACGGAAGGGAACGAGACATTTTTTACAAACTTTGCAAATGAGCTGCAGATTGTGCAGGAATTTGCGAGGGAACACGGCAAGCTGATGGCGGTGACGGAGACCGGCGTGGCGACAAGCGCAGCGGACCCGGGGGAGAACCAGACGGCGCTCCATGCGGCTGGAAACGCAGACCACAAATGGTATGAGCGGATTTTAGAAAAAGTATCCGAAACGGATGCTTCTTATTTCCTTTTGTGGGCCAATTTTTCCAAAAAGGATGGCTATTACACGCCTTATGTCGATGAAGTGAAAGAGGGGAGTGTGCTCCACGGTCACGAGATGCTCGACGCTTTTTTGAATTTCTACAACGACAACAGAAGCGTGTTTGCGGGTGACCAGAGGGAGGCGCTCGCTCAGGCAACAGAAACACTTTCCTCGAGCATACAGACCGCGGGTGCGGCAAATACGGAGGAGATTGGCTTTATCCTGGCGCCGGTTGCGGGGAGAAGAATCTTAGGAGAGACCGGGCTTGCGGCACAGATTGTGGAGAACAAAGGGGAAAAAGTGAGCTTTGTCGTCGAAGGGGAAAAGAGGATGGAACTGCCGGCAAAAGTGGAAGGTGCGATTGCAAGGGCAGTTTTAGATGAGAGGACGCTGCAGGCGATGGGCTCCTGTGCGGACGGCAGCATCACACTCGTCATCGGCGGACGGACGCAGCAGAAAATCTCCGTGATTTTTAATATTGAAGAGGCGGAGGAGGACCCTTGCGAGATTGACGGGTTTGAAGCGTACTACGGCGTGGATTCCCTGCTGACGAAGAAATGGTCGGTCAACAAGGACAGCGGATGCAGCCTTGCACTGCACCTGATTGATGAGGCGGAAAAAGTTTATGAGGGAACGTATGCGCTGGAATTTACCTACGATGAGACGGGCAGCGGATGGGCAGGTGCTACAATCTCAAAGGAGGTGGACTGGTCGGAATGCAATGCGCTGCAGTTTTACACAATCCCGGACGGCAAAAATCAGAAGACCGTCATTCAGCTGACGGCAAACGGTGTTGTCTATGAGACGTATCTGAATCTCTATGAGGAATACGCTGCCGACTGCGATGGAACACCGCTTCTTGTGACAATCCCGTTTGCAGAATTTGTGCAGAGGGATACAGCGGGGCAGCCGAAAGGCGGACTGACAGAGGACTGCGAGAGCGTGACCTCGTTCGGGCTCTGGGTCAATGCGATTGGAGACTCGGACGCGGTGGTGGATGGAAGAGTGAGCGGAACTCTCATCTACGACAAGATTACGGCTGTCTCGACGGATGTTATGAAGGCGGTCTTTGAGAAAAATCCTGCACTAGACAGTGGGGACGCCGGAAATGAAACGGAGAACGGCGGAGACGCGGGAGACGCCGGAAGTGAAGCGGAGAACAGTGGAGACGCGGGGAATGAAACAGAGAACGGCGGAGACGCGGGAGACGCCGGAAGTGAAGCGGAGAACGGCGGAGACGCGGGAGATGCCGGAAATGAAACGGAGCCGGATGGTAAAGATGACACCGCTGCGCAGACGGGACAGAAGCAGACAAAAGAACAGGTGTATCAGAATGCGGATGGCATATGGATGCGGAGTCTGGAGCAGGGGGATGCCGTGATAGAAGGTGCCGCCTCCATTTTACCGGAGGGAGCGTCCTTCACCACGGAATATCAAAACAGCGGGGAAATCTTTGAGCGGGCGGTGACCGCGATGGAGCGTTACCATGCGGACTGCACACAGTACCGCGTTCTTGAAATCAACCTCTATGACGGGAATCAGACCCAGATACACCAGTTGAGCGGCCGTGTGAAAGTATCTTTGGCGGTACCGGAGGGCATGACGCTGCCAAAGGGAAAGACGTTTGTCATCTACCGTCTGTTGGAGGATGGCACACTGGCAGAATGTGAGACCACAGTGGAGAACGGAACCATCACATTCCTGACAGACCATTTCAGCACATTTATTTTGGCACAGAAGGAAGCGGATGCACCGCAGACGGGGGACGAGGGATTGCCGCGGATGCCGTTTGCCGTCTTTGGAATTGGGATTTTAGCTTTCATTTTTGCATTTGGACGGAAAAATAAAGAAATTAAATTAAGTTAAAAAAGAAATTTAAAATATGGAGAAAAGGAAAAATCACCACGAAAATGATGTAAATGTGCACAAAAAAGAGAGTTAAAATTTAGTAGTTATATGGAAAGTGAGGAGAAACGCAAGAACAAATGATAAATAGCAAGAATAATTGATGACTAAAAAAGAGAAAAATATATAATAAAATTAAGTTACAAAAGTAACAAGAGAATAAAGGAGGAACTTTTATTATGAAAGCAAAAAAATTCATGGCACTTTTACTTGTCGCAGCAATGACGGCCAGCATGGCAGCCTGCGGTTCCAAAGAAAGTGGAAATGACACAACGGAAGCCGGAAACAAGGGGGATGAATCTGGTGCAGACGAGCAGGAATCCGGTTCGACAGAATCTTTAAGCTATGCCGACATCAAACTCGGTGAGGATTACACGGATCTCGATGTTACGATTTCTCTGTTCAACCACAGAACTGACTTAGAGTCAGAGGATTACAACGGAATGACCTGGGGCGAGTACCTTGCAGCATTCAATATCATGTATCCGAACATCAAAGTAGAACTGACAACCGATACCAACTATGCGGATGATGCACTGACACATTTACAGTCCGGAGATTATGAGACTGTTATGATGATTCCACAGGTTGACAAAGCAGATTTGTCATCCTACTTCATGTCATACGGCGATCTGGATACCATGAAAGAGCAGATTAACTACGCTTCCACATGGGAGTACGGCGGAGAGGTGTACGGAGTGCCTTCCACAGCAACGACACAGGGAATTGTATACAACAAGAAAGTATTTGAGGAGGCCGGCGTGACAGAACTGCCAAAGACTCCGGAAGAGTTCATCGATGCATTACAGAAGATTAAAGACAACACAGATGCGACTCCTCTTTACACAAACTACGCAGCAGGATGGACGATGGGAGCATGGGATGCCTACATTGGAACAAATGCAACAGGTGACAATACATACATGAATCAGAAACTGGTTCACACAGAAAATCCATTTAAAGACTACGGCGATGACACACATGCATACGCAGTATACAAGATTTTATACGACGCAGTTGAGAAAGGCCTGATTGAGGAAGATTACTCTACAACTGACTGGGAAGGATGTAAGGGAGCAATCAACAACGGCGAAATCGGATGTATGGTACTTGGTTCATGGGCTTACCCGCAGATGGAGGCAGCAGGAGCAAACGGTACAGACATCGGCTATATGCCATTCCCAATCACAATCGACGGCGTACAGTATGCGGCAGCAGGTGCTGATTACTCTTACGGTATCAATGTAAATGCGACAGACGATGAGAAAGCGGCAGCGATGGTATTTGTAAAATGGATGACAGAAGAATCCGGATTCTCCTACAACGAGGACGGACTTCCAATCGTGGCAGGCAGCACAGAGACAAAACTTTCCTTTGACGGTGTCACAATCTTAGAGGATGAACCGGCGGTATCCGGGGAAGAGGATTTCTTAAATACCATGAACAGCGATTCTGAGTTGAACATCAACGCGGGCGGAAACGAGAAAATCCAGCAGATTATTGAACATGCATCCAACAAAGATATGACATTTGATGAGATTATGGAAGAGTGGAACGATGCATGGACAAGTGCACAGGAATTAAACGGTATTGAAGTGACTGAATAAAGGGAATTAAGGGGCCGGAGAGTGCTTCTCCGGCTCTTGTAAAAAGTGTTACATGTAAAAAACATGGAGGAATGAGATTATGGCAGCAACGGTCATAAAAGAGAAAAAAGAAAAAGGCTTCTTTAATCTGATAAAGTGGGCGAAGAGCAGGAAAGGACAGCAGGTATTGATCTGCATAGGATTTATGGCAATTCCGCTGCTGTTATTGTTTGTATTTACCTATCTGCCTTTTGGCGAGATGATAAAGTTTAGTTTTTACAAAATGAAGTACTCAACCCCGGTTGAGAAGAGAGTGTTCGTCGGTTTACAGAACTATATCGACGTATTCAGAAGAGATGACTGTTTCGGGGCGCTGAAACTCAGTCTTTATTATATGGCGGGTGCCATTATCCAGTTGGTAATCGCACTTTACCTTGCTACAATTTTGAGCTTCAAAGTAAAAGGCGGAAATTTATTCAAAGGGCTGATGCTCTTTCCGTATCTGATCAGTGGTATTGCAGTTGGTTTTATTTTTAAATTCTTCTACACCAGAGGCTTCGTATTTGATACGGTGCTGCAGTGGTGTGGATTCAATCTTGAAAATCTTCCATATTGGTTAAAAGATCAGTCAGTCAACAACTGGTCTTTGGTGGCTACTTCCGTATGGCGCTACTTTGGACAGAACATGGTACTTTTCATCGGTGCAATCATGTCCGTGGACGCCGAATTGTACGAAGCGGCTGAATTAGATGGTGCAAATAAATTTGAGCAGTTCAAACATATTATCTTACCGAGTATCAAGACAATCGTGACATTGAATGTCATCTTGTCAATCACAGGTTCCTTAAGCGCATTTGAACAGCCGTATGTTATCACGAGCGGTGCGAACGGAACCGGAACCTATTTTGTAATCATGAATACGATTGCACACACCAGCCAGAAAGTCGGTCTCGCCTGTGCGATGGCGGTCGTACTGTTGGCAATCATCCTGATATGTACCGGATTGCAGAAGCTTTTCTTCAAATATGTTTTCCGCGATGCATATACCGAGGATGAGTCCTACAAGGCAAAACGCGCCAGAGAGAAGGCGGAGAAGCAGGCGAGAAAATCTGCGAAAAACAGTGAAGGAGGTGTGGCGTAATGAAAGCACCAAAAAGGAGAAAACACTATACCGTTGGCGGTATCATCTGGACAATCGTGGAATATGTGTCCCTGATTTTCTTTGGATTATGCGCGGTGGTACCGCTCGTGTCCTGTCTGATTACCGCATTTAAGACGGATGAAGAATATGTTGCTACAAGCGTTATGACACCACCGGCGAACTGGCTGAATTTTGACAACTTTGTAAAGGCGTTCGAGACAGCTAATATGGGGCGTGCGTTTTTGAATTCACTCATCGTTATGGTCTGCGTCCTTTTAGTCTCCGTCATTATCGGAACCCAGATGGCATATGTGCTAGACCGGTTTAAATTCCCGGGGAATGGATTGATCAGGACGTTGTTTCTCGTCGCATCCCTTCTCCCTGCGGTAGCGATGCAGGTAACTGTCTACAATATTATGACGAGTCTGCATCTGGTAAACAAACTGTACGGTTACATTATTATGATGTGCGGAACGGATGTTATTTCCATTTACATTTTCATTCAGTTCATGGAGAACATTCCGGTCTCGCTCGACGAGTCGGCGATTATCGACGGTGCGTCCTACTGGACGATCTATTGGAAAATCATGCTTCCTCTGCTGAAACCGGCGATTGTCACAGCCTGCATCCTAAAAGGTGTCGGCGTGTACAACGAGTACTACTGTGCGAACCTCTATCTGATGGATAAGGATATCAGAACGATTGCGGTGTCACTCTACACCTTCGTCGGTCCGATGGGAAGCCAGTACAATTTAATCTGCGCGGGCGTCATCATATCCCTGCTTCCGGCACTGATTGTATTTATTCTCTGCCAGAAACAGATTTACAGTGGTATTGCAGCAGGAGCGGTCAAAGGTTAGGAGGAAAGGGAGATGTCGGAGAAGACAGCTGATAGTTCTGCCATGCAGCTTCGCGTGCTGCAGCAGGAGATGCAAAAAGAGTTGACAGAGGGAATCATTCCCTTTTGGAAAAATTTGAGAGACGATATTTACGGAGGATATTACGGGTATCTGAGTTACGATCTGATTCTGCAGAAACAGGCGGAGAAGGGATGTATCTTAAACAGCCGCATCACATGGTTCTTTTCAAATGCATACACTCTGCTGGGAGACGAGAGTCTCTTAGCGGAGGCAAGACACGGTTACGAATTTTTGAGGGACCGCTGTCTCGACCGGACAAACGGAGGAATCTACTGGTCGTTAAATTACGACGGGACGCCGCTTGATACCACGAAGCATACTTATAATCAGGCATTCTGCATTTATGCGCTCTCCTCCTACTACGAGGCGTCGGGCGATGAGGAGGCGCTAAGACTCGCGATGGAACTCTTTCATCTGATTGAGGAGAAGTGCACGGATGAAGTCGGATATTTAGAGGCTTTTACCGTAGATTTCAGACCGGAATCCAACGAAAAATTGTCGGAGAACGGCGTCATGGCGGAAAAGACAATGAATACGCTGCTCCATGTGTTCGAGGCGTATACGGAACTCTACCGCGTGTCAAAAAACAGTGAGGTCAGGGAACGCTTAGAGAGAATCTTAGAGATTTTTGCAGAGAAGGTCTACAATCCAAAACTTCACAGACAGGAAGTATTTTTTGACAAAGATTACAATACCATCTTAGACCTTCACTCCTATGGGCATGACATTGAGACCGCGTGGCTGTTAGACCGCGGCGTGGAGGTGCTTGACGACGAACGATTCGGCAGGATGATTCATCCAATCACCGAAGCGCTGACCAGACAGATTTATGAGACCGCATTTGACGGAAAGTCTCTTGCAAACGAGTGTGACCGCGGCAAAGTCGATGAGAACCGGGTGTGGTGGGTACAGGCAGAGACCGTAATCGGATTTTTAAATGCCTGCCGGAGACAGCCGGAGCACAAAGAATATTTTGATGCAGCATTTGCCGAGTGGGACTTTATCAAACGCTTTGTAAAAGATAAGCGGGAAGGCTCTGAGTGGTATTGGCTGGTGAAGAAGGACGGAAGCCCGGTGCAGGGCGAACCGATTGTGGAGCCTTGGAAATGTCCGTACCACAACGGCAGAATGTGTATCGAGGTCATCCGCCGCGTGGAACAGATGACGGAACAGGAAATGTAGGAAGGGAAACAAAATAGAATGGTACATAAAAAGTATTTTGAATTATTAAAACAGCAGGAGGAACTTCTGGCGAGAAAAAATAAAAAATCATCCTTTTACAATGGAGTTTTTGAACGCTATGAATATCCGGTGCTGACAAGGGAGCATATCCCGCTGACGTGGAGATATGATTTGAATGAGGAGAGCAACCCGCATTTTATGGAGCGCCTCGGAATCAACGCAGTGATGAACTCAGGAGCGATTGAGCTGAATGGAAAATATTATCTGGTTGCGCGCGTTGAGGGAAACGACAGAAAATCGTTCTTTGCAGTTGCAGAGAGTGACAACGGTGTGGACGGATTCCGGTTCTGGGATTATCCGATTCTTTTAGAGGATGTCTGCCCGGAGGAGACAAACGTCTATGACATGCGTCTGACAAAACATGAGGATGGTTACATCTACGGAGTCTTCTGTTCTGAGAGCAAGGATACGACGGTCAGCGATCTCTCCGCAGCAGTAGCAGCGGCGGGCATTGTGCGGACAAAGGACTTAAAGCATTGGGAGAGACTTGACAACCTTGTGACACTGAATTCTCCGCAGCAGAGAAATGTTGTGCTCCATCCTGAGTTTGTGGATGGAAAATACGCATTTTATACAAGACCGATGGACGACTTTATCGAGACAGGTTCCGGCGGCGGAATCGGATTCGGCCTCTGTGAGGACATCACGCATGCAGTGATTGATGAGGAAAAGATGACGAGCCTTAGAAAATATCACACGATCACCGAGGCAAAGAACGGCGCGGGAGCACCTCCAATCAAGACGGAGAGGGGATGGATTCATATTGCACACGGTGTCAGAAATACAGCGGCAGGACTGCGCTATGTCATCTACGCTTTTGCAACCGATTTGAACGATCCGTCTAAAGTGATTGCAGAACCGTCGGGACTTTTAATCGGGCCGAGGGGCGAAGAGAGAGTCGGAGATGTCAGCAATGTGGTATTTACAAACGGAGCAATTGTAAATGAGAACAACGAAGTGATGATTTATTATGCATCCTCCGACACCAGAATGCATGTTGCAACTACAACGATAGATAAACTGATTGACTATGTCTTTGAGACGCCGGAAGACCCGGGACGTTCCGTAGAGTGTGTGGCGCAGAGATGTGAGCTGATCAAAAAGAATTTAGAGCTTTTAGAGCAGGAAGGATAGGAATACAAATATGAGCAAGTATAAAATGATAAGCCCGGCAGTGCCGAATGTACCATGGCAGGAGCGTCCGGAAGGTATCACGGATGCACCAATCTGGAGATATAATGAGAACCCGATTATCGGAAGAAATCCGGTGAAGGGCGTAGCGAGAATATTTAACAGTGCGGTCATGCCGTATGGGGATGGATTTATCGGCGTATTCCGCGGAGAGCAGACGAACGGCATTCCTTATATCTATCTTGGCAGAAGCGAGGATGCCATTCACTGGAACTTCGAGGAGAATAAGATTGATTTTGTGGACGAGGACGGCAAGCCGTTCATGCCGGTATACGCATACGATCCGCGTCTGGTGAAGGTGGA